>JAZQUQ010000113.1:0-2512 GCA_045631365.1 Eubacteriales bacterium
CCATTGTTTTCCTGTATAATGAAAGTAACTACAACTTTGATTATACAAAAGGAAACAACACATGAAACGAACTTTCTCTCTCATCCTTGCGGCTCTGCTTCTTGCGTCCTCCCTCGCCTCCTGCAGCGGAGAAACCGTGAAGGAAACAAGCGCTACGGAAACCAATGCTCCCGAAACAAATGCTCCCGAAACAAATAGCAAAGAAACCGTTGCCCCCGAAACCGCCTCCCCCGCTGATCTCGCCTATGACACCACCCTCATCACCGAAAACGGCGTGGCAAAGGCACATATCGTCCTCTCCGACACCGCATCGGACCTTGAAAAAACAGCGGCGGAGGAGCTGGCACTCCACATCAGGCTGGTAAGCGGTGCCGAGGTGACCGTCACCAACGCGGCACAGTCCGACAGCCTGCCCATTATCATCGCTACCCCCGACAGCCTGCCCGAGCTGGAGACCCTCTTCCCCGAGGATCTCGCGTGGCTGCGTATCACCGAAGAAAAGAACGAAAACGGCAGAACACGGTACTGGGGTGACGACGGCTTCGCGGTGAGACAGCATGACGGCAGGATTTACATCTTCGGAACCAACGCAGTCGGTGCCCTCAACGGTACGTATGACTTCATCGAAGAAAATCTTGACGTGATCTGGATCGGTCAAACCGATGCGGGCATTATCTACGACGAAATGCCCACCGTCAGCGTGAAAAAGGCGGACTACAGAGAAAAGTCCCCCTTTACCATTAGTGTTCCGTACTCTTATTCCGAAAACGTGTACCGTCAGCGGAACAAGCAGTTTGTGACCGCTTATCCCTACCTGGGAGATGCCACGGTGAAGTCCCTTCTCCTGTGCAGCCCTTCCTACGACCCCAATATTGACGAATACTGGGATACGGATATCAACGGAAATCACCTGAAACCCTCCGGTTCCAAGATTTGGTACGATGTTGTCAGTGCCGAGGAATCCAAGCAGGTCAACTTCTGGAGTCAGCTCACCGCCGATACCATCGGTGACGGCGTTATCGCCACATTGGACGGCTTCAGCGATGCCGATCGCCCCAAGTATATCAACGTGTGCATGGAGGATATCTACCATCCCTGTGTTTACCCCGAGCAGACCCTTCCTTTTGAATACGCACCCGGTCAGTTTGTGGACCCCTCCGAAACCGATTACCTGACAACGGTATACTTCACCTTCATCAACCGTGTGGCACGGAGAGTGGCGGAGAAGTATCCCGAGGTCTATGTAAACTCTCTCGCCTATACATGGGCAACGGCTTCCCCCAGATGCGAGCTTGAAAAAAATGTCTCCATCTGGTTCGCTCCCTTCGCTGAAGACTATACGCAGGACAGCTTTGCAGTCGCACTTGCGGAAGCGGAAGCAGGCGAAAACAGCGCTGCTGCCCTTGAAGCCAAGTATCTCCACGATTGGATCACTCAGCATCCCGATACTCCCATCATGGTCTACAATTACTACTTCTGCAACTACGTTCAGGGCTGGTACGAAAGACCGATCTGGTACAGACTTCAGAACGACTTCCAATACTTTGCGGAAAACGGCTTCATCGGAACAACCTCCTGCGGTATTCCGCAAGAGGAAAACACAACGGTATATTCCTTCCAGTCAGACACCACCTCCCCCAATGCCTTTACTTACGACGACGGCTTCAAGATGAACGTGATGTCTATGTGGATCTACTACAAGCTGATGTGGAATCCTTATGAAGACGTGGATGCCCTGATCGTGGAATTCTGCGACAAGGTATATGGAGATGCGTCCGATGAAATGCAGGAATACTACGCTCTTCTCTATAAGGGATGGCATTACGGTTCGACAGAAATCCTCCCTTACGAGTTTAACGCCAAGATCAAATGGAATATCAGCCAGCAGTACTACTACGATTATTTCATGGATTTCGATCTTGAAGACGGCACCTACTACCTTGACGCCCTGACCGCCGCCATCACCCGTGCCTACGAGGCGGCAGATGACAAGACGAAGGAGTTCATCCGCCAGCCTTACGAGGTATTCAGCGGAGACTGGACACGGTTCCTTGAATAAACCGAACAAATAACAAGAACAACGGAATGGGCTTTGGACTCACTCCGTTGTTTTTGCATTTTGTGCGAATCCAGCAATCAGCCCCCTATTTTTGGTGAACATTGCCCTTGTTTTTTTCTTAGGTTTCCTGTATAATAATGACAAATACAGTTTTCTATCAATTCACATGAAAAGGAGCACTTATGAAACGAACCTTATCCCTCATTCTTGCGGCATTGCTGCTGGCATCCTCCATGACAGCCTGCGGTAAGAATGAACCCAAAGAAACCGAAACATCCACGGGTGTTGTCGAGACGCAGGCGGTGGAGACAAACGCACCTGCATCGGAATTACCCGAAACCGACGTCCCCGCCCCCTCCTACGACACCTCCCTCATCACCGAAAACGGCGTGGCAAAGGCACATATCGTCCTCTCCGACACCGCATCAGATCTTGAAAAAACAGCGGCGGAGG
>JAZQUQ010000114.1:0-2330 GCA_045631365.1 Eubacteriales bacterium
TAAGATACTCGTTCTTCGTCATCTTCACGCGGACGATCCGTATGAATCCGCCGCCGCCCCGTCTGCTCTCCGTCATATATCCCTTGTCGGGGGTGAAGCGGGAGGTGATCACGTAGTTGATCTGGCTGGGTACACATCCAAGCTGTGCAGCAAGATCCTTCCGCTTTACTTCGGTGGTTCCCCCGCCTTCCTCCAACATTTCTTCGATTAAACGTGCGATTTTATCCGATATCAGCATATGGCATCTCCTTTGACTTTGACTATCTTTGACCTTTGTGACTTTATTATACACCAAAGATCAAAGAAGGTCAAAGTCAGCGATGGTCAAAGAAAGTCAAACACGGGTGTCTGCAGGCGGTTATTTGGATTTAGCTATGGTTTTTCTTTGATTTTCGTTGATTTTTGTGGTTTTATTGATGTTTTGATACACTCAACCGTCGTTTTGATTTACTGTCCCCTGTTTTGGTTGACAGAGATAATATTAAACTGTATAATGGATGTATAATACTCCTTTGGAGGTAGTCATGTCAATTTCTTCCCAAATCCGAAAATACAGAAAAGAAGTTAATCTGACACAGGAGCAGCTCGCAGATGAACTTGGTGTCACTTCACAGGCAGTTTCAAAGTGGGAACGAGGCGGTGCTCCCGATATCGGTATGCTTCCAATCATTGCGAATTATTTTCAAATCACCATTGATGAATTGTTGGAAAACGGACGGCAAAGCGTTGTTTGTGAAAGAGAAGCACTCTTTTCAAAGCTTTCTCAAAAAGAAAGTGAAGAAAAAATCACACTTCTCAACGCTTTTTTGCGAAAACACCCCAAGGATTGTGATGCAATGGTGGTACTCCTTAACGCCATTCGTCAGCTTCCTCATGACCAAATGACACAGCAGCTTCCGAGAATGCGAGAGCTATGCGAAAAAATTCTGTCAAACACCAACGCTCCCGACACCCGAAACAACGCCGTTATGCTGATGTGCAAGTGCTGTCCCAAGGAAGAACGGGAGGAGTGGCTTTCCCTTCTTCCCGAAATCATGTACAATCGCAGACATACAATCCGAACCTATCTCGCATTACAAGACAACGATCACGGGATGTCGGAAATGTATGTGGAGCTTCTCATGTTCCTTGAACTCTCCGAACACATGAAAAATCGTATCCCCGATCAGATGGGTCCCGAACGGAAGAAACGTCAATCCACGTATTATATGAAGCTCATGGAGTCTCTTGCGGATGAAACAGGAACAATTCCTACCGGCTGGCTTTGTCAATATGCTTACGAACAGCTTGTTTTATCGGCTGCTCTGTTTGCCCTTGACCGCCATGAAGAAGCGTGGGCGCATTTTACGGAAGCAATCGATCGGTTTAAAATGTGGTATGCTTTGCCCAACGACGAGAAGCTTCCCACAGGGTTTGACTGCATTACGATTTCCAAGAATCACGCCTATGCATATTATACGGATACCGACGGAAACGAACGCAGCGAATTCATTGGGTTCAGCGCTTCCTTTTATTGTGCCTTGACACCGTCGGAATTGCTCTTTTTTCTCACTTCTCCCCGCTGGTCGTGGTTTGATTCCGCACGGGAGGATGCCCGTTTTGTATCAGCCGTTGAGTGGACGAAAGGGCTGACGGGAAGAGAACGGAGGTAAGGAATGATAAAGCGGAACGATTTCATGGAAGCGGATGCCTTTGCCCTCAATAGCCTCATAGGGAATGATCGAAGATTCTGCTTGTTTGCTCCGAAAAAGTATCTGTCCAAGTCCGTTTCACGCTATTTTCTTTTGTTTTTTCTCATTGTTTTTGCGTCGGTTCTTTCGCCCTTCTCCGCCATTCTTCTCCCGGGCTATGCCATTGTTTTCTACAAATACCACCTCTTCACCGTTCTTGCCCGACAGTTTAATCTTTCCTCACGTAAGCTATGGCTTGCGGCGGCGGGTTGGGGGATTCTTCTGTGCCTTCCCCTCTCCGTTTTTCTGAAAAACCTGATCCTATGAAAAAGGACGACTTATGCTGAACGATTATTCATTCTTCTCTCTCTTGACCTCGGACGACACCGCACTCACAATCTGTACCCGGGATGATCTGAACTCCCTTCGTTTTCCCCTCCCCGAATTTGCGCCGTATCTCACCACCGCCCCTTCCGAGATTCAGCGGCGACAGCTCGTTTTTTCCGATCTCCTTCATCACCCGCAATTAACGGATCTATTGGAAGAATCCACGGCAAAGCTTGACGGGCTTTCCGAAATGTGCAGAAAAATCGGTACGGTGGGCGGCACAAGCAATGAAACCATTCTCTATTCCCTCCTTGAGCTGCAATTCTACACGGA
>JAZQUQ010000115.1:0-4180 GCA_045631365.1 Eubacteriales bacterium
CGTGATGGGTAAGAAGGCTCCTCAGGTTTGCCCCGTGTGCAACCATCCCCAGAGCTACTTCGAAATGAGAAAAGAAAATTATTGATTTACCGATTACATAAAATAAAGCTCTCCTCAGGCAGAAGAATCTGTTTGCGGAGAGCTTTCTCGTTTGTTGTATTACGATTGGTTTTGGGTGTGATTATTTCAGCATTTCGGTTACGAGATCGCAAAGGCGGTCGTATGTGGAAATAACCAGCGTTTCGTCGGGGGAGTGGAGGTTTGTTACCTCGGGGCCGATGGCGATGATGTCCATGTCGGGAACCTTCTGGAGGAACAGTCCGCATTCAAGTCCTGCGTGAATGCCAACAACTACCGCATCTCTGCCGAAGAGACGGCGGAAGGTTTCCTTATACTTCTGCTGGAGGGAGGTTCCTTCCTTGTATTCCCAGCCGGGATAACGATTTTTGTGTACTGCCGATCCTCCTGCATTTGCGGCGAGAAGGGAAAGCTCTTCCTCCATTTTGTCAAGCTCGGATTCCACGGAAGAGCGGCTGGATACGGTGATGGTTACTCCGTTCTCATCGGTGCGGATAATGCCGAGATTGGCAGAGCTTTCCACAAGATCGGGAATTCCCTTGCTCATGGCACGGATGCCGAAGGGGAGATCGTTCAGCAGACGAAGGAGAGCATCACTTGCCGCCAGAGACTCAGAGCAGCGATCAACCTTTTCGGTAATCACCTTAAAGTCACGGTCATCTTCCGAGAAGGGAATGAGGGCGGCTTCTCTTTCAAGGGCAGCGAAAACCTTGTCGGGGGAATTGGTGGCAAAGACCACGGTGCATTCGCGGGGAATGGCGTTATCCTTGCTGCCGCCGTCCACGGAAATCAGCCGTACATCGCCGTCATAGGATGCGCTGTAGAGAAGACGGGCAGCAACCTTCATGGCGTTCGCTCTGCCGAGGTGAATGTCCGCTCCCGAGTGTCCGCCGAACAATCCCTTGACGGTGAGACGAACCGTTTCGTAACGCTCGGGAACCGCTCTTTTTTCGACGGGAAGGGTGATTACGGTGCGGACACCGCCGGCACAGGAAACCGTGGCGATTCCTTCACCCTCGGAGTCCAGATTGATCATCTGTCTGCCCTTTACAACGGACGCATCAAAAGCTCTCATGCCCGACATGCCCGCTTCTTCGTCGGAGCTGAAAATGCATTCCAGTTCAGGGTGGGAGAGGTCACTTGCTTCAAGGAGAGCAAGCATCAGGGCAACCGCAACACCGTTGTCTGCGCCCAAAGTGGTGCCGTCAGCGGTGAGAATATCCCCGTTCCGCACAAGACGGATGGGATCCTTGGTGAAATCGTGGACGGTATCGGAGTTTGCCTCGCACACCATGTCAAGATGTCCCTGCAGCACGATCCCTGCGTCCGTTTCTCTTCCTTCGGAGGCAGGCTTGCGGATGTACACATTGTTTGCCTCGTCACGGATCACGAAAAGACCGCGGGTGTCGGCAAAGTCTTTCACGTAAGCGGCGATTGCGGCTTCGTTCCCCGAACCGCGGGGGATTTTTGAGATTTCTTCAAAGTAAAAGTATGCACGATCAAATAAAGTCATGGTTTACCTCGTTCTATTTCATTCGTTTACCATAATAATATCAGATTTTCTCCCAAGATGCAAGAAAAATTTTAAAACTTGTATTTATTATTGACAATTTTTGTGCTATAATAAGAGGGTACATTAGAAAATAACGGAATTTCAGAAAGGGATGTCAATGTCGAAGGTGGTAGATGCGGTTCTTTCCTTCTTTCGTTCGTCTGTAAAGGATGGGGACGGAAAGAAACTGTTTAATTCGGTGGTTCTTCTCGCGGCAGGAAGCGGAAGCCGCTTTGATGCGGAAAGAAAAAAACAGTTCGTTGAGATTGACGGTGTTCCCGTCATCGTTCGGAGTGCGAAAATCTTCAACGACTGCGATTTCATCAGCGAGATCGTGGTTGTTACCGTGGGAAATGAAGTAGACGGCTGCCGCAAGCTCCTTTCCGATGCGGGAATTACCAAGGTGACCAACGTGGTGGCGGGAGGAAGTACCCGTCAGGAGTCCGCAAAGATCGGCTTCGATCATGTGAATCCCAAGTGCGATTTCGTTGCCATCCACGATGCTGCCCGTTGTCTTGTGACGGAGAAAATGATTCTCGATACCTTTGAGGCTGCTTATCATTACGGTGCCTCTGCCGCTGCCGAAAAGGTGGTGGATACGGTGAAACGAGCCGACAGCAGCGGAATGGTAACGGAAACCCTGGACAGACGGGAAATCTGGCTTGCCAAGACCCCCCAGACCTTCAAGGCGGACGTGTACCGTGCCGCAAGCTATATGGCGCTGAAGGACGGCTTTGAGGGAACGGACGACGTGTCCCTGGCAGAGCATCTCGGTTTTAAGGTAAAGTTGACCGACTGCGGAACGGAAAACATCAAGCTCACCTATCCGGAGGACGCGATCCGAATGAAACAAATCCTCGAGAGACGGAAAGAAACGGTAAGGGAGGCGGAAACGGTATGAGAATCGGCCATGGATACGATGCTCATCGCTTTTGCGAAGGGAAAACACTTGTGATCGGTGGGGTAGAGGTAGAATCCCCTCTCGGGCTTGAAGCTCATTCGGACGGAGACGTCCTTCTTCATGCGCTGACCGATGCCATCTTCGGCGCGGCGGGAATGAGGGATATCGGCTATCATTTCCCCGACACAGACCCCCGTTATAAAAATGCGGACAGCACGGTTCTTCTCCGTGATGCGGTAATGCTCGTCCGCGAGGCAGGCTTTGAGATTGATTATGCGGATATGACCATTATCGCCCAAAAGCCGAAAATGGCACCCTATATCGATGCCATGCGGGAACGGATTGCCTCCGTGATGGGGGTGGATCCATCCAGAATTAACGTAAAGGCAACCACGGAAGAGAAGATGGGCTTCACGGGCAGAGGAGAAGGAATCCGAGCCCACGCGGTTTGTCTGCTTACGGAATGATTTTTGGGGATCCCATGCCCCACTTCAAAAACCTTCAGGCAGATACAAAATACAGTTTGTCCAAGGGGTTTGAATTCAACGTAATTTAATAATCTAAAAGTTTTTGAGGGGGTTCCCAAGGGGGGGACTTTTCTCAAAAAGTTCCCCCTTGGCGTTCCTCCCCTTGCTACGGACGGACTACGGCGATCCGTCACGTCCTTTGCTTATAATGTCCTTGCCGATTGACCGCCCGTGAAAACTGTTTCGGGAGCGTTCTCACGCTCAGTACAGGATATGCGGCATGTTCCCGTTTGGCAACGGATGATATAGAATACAGAAAAGAACAAATATTATAAACGAGGTACAGAAAATGACAATCAAGACATCCCCCTCTATTCTGGCATGCAACTTCCTTGAGCTTGAGAAAGAGATGAAGAGAGCAGAGGCTGCAGGTGCGACCATGCTTCACTGTGACGTCATGGACGGCGTTTACGTCCCCAACATGAGCTTTGGTTTCTCCATTATTGAGTCCATTTCCAAAATTACAGACCTTCCTCTCGACGTACATATGATGACCGTGTGTCCTCAGAAGTATTTGAAGGAGCTGAAGAAGGCGGGTGCGTCCATCGTTACCGTTCATTGCGATATTATGCCCGAGTTCCAGCTGGCGGCAACCCTCCGTGAAATCAAGGCCATGGGTATGAAGGCTGCCGTTTCCGTAAAGCCCAAGGAGCCTGCGGAAACCGTATTCCCCTTCGTAGATCTTTGCGATATGATCCTTGTTATGACCGTGGAACCCGGTTTCGGCGGACAGAAGTTTATGGCAGACATGATGCCCAAAGTCCGTGCGATCCGTGATTACTGCAACATCCACAAGCCCGAAATGGATATTCAGGTGGACGGCGGCATCGGAGAGGGAACCGCTGCAATGGCTGCAGAAGCAGGTGCCAACGTATTCGTTGTGGGAACTGCATCGTTCTGCGCTCCCGATATGAAGGTAGCTCTCGACAACATCACAGACAAGGCAAAGGCTGCGTTTGTAAAATAATTCTGCGTTCTCCCAAAATAACGATTAACAGGAGGTTTGAACTGTGATTACAGAAATTGAAGAATTGCTCGAAGCGAAAGACTATCACGGTCTGCGAAGTACCATGACGGACAAACCTCCTCAAGATATTGCGCTTTTGTTTCACGAGCTTCCTG
>JAZQUQ010000116.1:0-6960 GCA_045631365.1 Eubacteriales bacterium
TTGTCTTCCTAAGACCGCTTGGCCTCCGACTTCTTGTTTTGCATCTTCCAAAGCGGTTGCGCTTTCCGCTACAGCAAGGAGTACGTCCATTGCTTCATCCCGTGCCTGCTGTCGATTTAACGCCATTGCGGCGAAATAATCGTTCACAGCAGCCTCGGCATCTTTCTCTGTTTTGGTTCCCGTGTCGTTCAGATTGACTGCGAAATTCTTTTGGATGTTCTTGTCGGTATCGTTGTTGAATAAAATCACGTTCAAAACAACCGCACAGCCTAATACCAGGACGGTACAAGCGGTGACGACGGTCTTTTTTCCCGCTTTTTGAAAAACGCCCTTAACTTTCTCCATAATCTCTGATCCATTCATAATCATAACCTCCTCTGTTTGGATTACAATATAGTATATTTCGGCTGCTCGCCGTTTATGTCAAGTTCCCTCAACTTTTATGCGGTGGCTTGAGATTCCCAGTGCAGCTGACAGCAGATCGATAATCTTCTGCTTTACGGTAACATTATCCCCGTCTGTGCAGACGATGGCGATACCTCGAATTTTCGGGTAGATTTCCATGACAAGTGCCGTACTGTTTTCGTCGTTCCGGTTAACAATAAGGTACTCTGCATTGTAGTTCATTGTTTCCCCTGCCCCGCTTTGACGGATGTTTTGGGCGTAAACGTATTCCGTGCTGCAGTCAAGCGTGAGAAGGACCTCTGCCTCTGTAATGCCTCCGATGGACGTACAGAGAGCTTCAATTTTTTTCTCCATAGCCTCGGTGTAGAACCCCACCGAATAATAGGCTTCCGCATCGGTTTGGCTTCTCTTTGCATCGGATGAAAAAACGGTGCCGAGGAGAATGAGTAATATCCCCCCGACAGCGCCGACGATGGGAAGCCATTTCCCTTTGCTGCGGTGTAATACTTCCTTTAAGTCCATGCCCACTTCCCTCTCTGAATCAGTTTTTTTCGAAAACGTAGGTTGTAATCCCAAGCATTGCCTCGATTTCCATGCGGATTTTTTCTCTTTCCGCTGCCGAACATTCGGATATGTAGAGATGCAGCTGCTCGATTTCCGGAGTTTCTCCCTCTTTTGTTATGACAGACACGGAGATCCTGTTTTGGGGGATGTTATGTTCGCTTTGGAGATAGGTTATGATTGCATATGCGGTCTCCCGAACGGTTCCGTCCACCACAGCTTCCATAATTTGTTCCGTTTGATTTTGCTGACCGTTTTTCGCAGCCGAAAAAAAGGACAGGACATTTTCCTTTATATTTTCGGTATTTTCGCAGCTTTTCATAACGGGGGTGATCATGGTTATAAGCATAATCAGCCCGCATACCCAGCGAAGATATTTTTTTGTCTCTCCCACAAACTCCGGTGCCAGGTGCAGCACAAGACTGCAGATTGCCGTAGTAGAGATCAGACATTTGATATATGCTCCCATCATCTCCCTCCGATCTTTGCAAAAATGATCAGCGCCATGACAAACAGTAAGGACGTCGCATACACAAGGGCACTCAGAATAGACAAAACCGATTGAATGCTATGGATAATCTTCGCACTGT
This sequence comes from Eubacteriales bacterium, assembly GCA_045631365.1. Lineage (GTDB taxonomy): Bacteria > Bacillota > Clostridia > Oscillospirales > CAG-272 > UMGS1696. The sequence goes on from JAZQUQ010000116.1 coordinate 1,557, forward strand.
TTCCGCAGCCTAAAATCTCCGCCGTCATGTGGCAGAAAGACAAAATCATATGGTTGGTAAAAAGCGAGACCGCGGTAGGCAGAATCAGAAGGAGAATCACCACGATTCCCCCAATTCCTGCGGCACTTTTGATTACGCCGAACCCCTCCTTTACCGTTGTGAGTGCCTCCGACAATGTTCCTCCCACAATGGGGATAAAACTGCCGAGGGCGAGACGTACTGTTTTTAAACCCAGCGAATCCGCACTTTTTGCAAGGACGGTCTGGAGTCCGAGAATAAAGGAAAAAAGCATGGTGAAAACGGAAATAACCGTCATGACGAATTTTTTGAATCCATCGATAAACCCTGTGATGCCAAACTGCTGGAACACCGTTCCCGATACGGTAAAACCGAAAAGCACACCAAACATGGGCTTCAGCAGAAGGTTATTGAGGCTGCTTGTGATTCCGATATACAGAAGCATTGCGGCTTTATGGACAGCCAGCTGTGTAACGGAAGCGTCCATCAGCAGAAGCAGTTCCGACATAGGAATCAGGACGTTCATCAGACTGCAGAGTCGTTCAAGATAGTCCGACGCCACGGTAATCATTCCTTCCGCCACGGAAACCGTAACCGCTGCAATACAGATATCGCAGCAAGTTCCGAGGATTTTTCCAAAGGAACTTCCGCAAAGGTTTTCCGACATCAGATTGGCGGAGGCAATGATGATAAGCATTCCCACAAGAACGGCTGCCGTACGGAGAGACGGAAAGAATACGGAAAAAAACTCTTCCATCAGCTTTGTCAGCCAATAGGAGATGCTCAGCTTGTTCATCAGCGATTGGACGGCATCGGTGGGCGTAGACATCTCATCCGCGGCAAACTCGTTTTTCAGCTCCTTGGGAAGCTGATCGAGGAGTTCACCAAAACCAATGGCGGAGCCGTCGAAACGATATTCTTCTGCCTGTACTCCTTGTGTGAACAGAAGGAAAATCAATGGAACAAGGAGAAGGATGGGGATCCATTTTTTTCGTCTTTGCAGCATCATTTTAAATATATTTTAAAGCGGTTTCGGTCAGCTCGCGGATCAGCGGCAGACAGATTACGATGATTTCCGCCTTCCCGATTGCTTCTACATAAGCGGATACGGTGGTTTCGCCGCAGGATTTGCATATCTCTTGCGTGATTCCTGCGGTATACGCGATTCCGATGGCTTTGAGCAGGGTTTGGATATAGATTTTGTTCGGTAAACCCTCTCCCAATGAGGTGACGTAATCAAGCACATCCCCCATTTGGTGAAGGATGATACCGAAGAAAAGGATTCCCATGCTCAAGGTCAGCAAAAAAGCGTAATCCTTCTTTACCTCTTTCAGGATGAGGATCATGAAAACCACGCATACGGCAGTTCCGCATAACTGAAAAATTGTCATATGCCGAAGATGGTTCTTATTTCGTTGAACAGCTCGCCGATTTTCCCTACAAGGAACATCAGCACGAAAACCACACCCGTCAACGATAGGAGCATAGCTTGTTCGTCACGGCCGGATTTTGTCAGAATCTGATAGGCAACCGCAATCAGCAATCCGGTTCCGGCAATTTTCAGTACCATTGAAATATCCATTTGCGTAACCTCGTTATAAACGTGTTTTATCGCTTCCGTTAACCCGAGAGCCTTTCTCGAATCAGCTCAGCATAAGGAGGATGGAAACCGCCGACATGATGGGGAGGGTTTTGTACATTTTCGTTTTCTTCCCAATCTCATCCCGTTCTTTTTTGAGCAGCTCCGTCATCTGATTATAGCTGTATTGGCACAGCCGAAGCTCTTCATCTTTGTATCCACACCCGATTTTGGCGGAGAATTCCTCCAAAATCCGTAGGCTTTCCTTTTCGATTGCCAATGTGCAATGCGCGGAGGCATGAGAAAGACCGTGGGTTTTCGCTAATTCCATAAAATCGGCAAAAGAATCGCCATAGTCGGAAAAAGATAGGAGAATCTCCCCGATGGGGGTCATAAAAGCGTCGATGTTGTTCTTAATATAGAGAATCAGTCGGCAGAAGTCCTCGGTTTGAGCCAGTTTTTTTCTCTCGTTCTTTATGAGAATATAGCTATAAGACACAGCCGAGAGCAACAAGATTGCCGTTCCTGCGATTTGAATTGTCATAAAATACCTCATTTGTCACCGCAGGTGACATACAAATCGTTTATAAAATTTTGGTCCCCGTAGGGGATTGAAAACGGTTGTACCCGTTTTCAAAAAAATTTTATTGCGTGAAATAGCTGCACATGAAGTATAGTCTTTGCACATCTTTCACGCTACGTCTCCTTTGGTGAGTTCAATTTCGTACCGTTTTTCCCTGTCTTTTAGGGGGATTAACCCGACAAACAGGTCGAAGGCACCGTAATCCTTTAGCTTTTTCGCGGCGGGATGACGGGAAAGCGAGGCGTAGGAATCCGCGTGCATGGACGCACAGAATCGTACTCCCGAGCCTGCTGCCGTGATCAGGGCATCCGCGTCCTCTGTCGTCACAATTTCGTCGCAGATAATGTATTGGGGGGAGAGTGTTCGTACCGCCGTCTCGATCCCGGTACTGCGAGGGTAACCAATAAGATAGTCCGCCATCTCCGCCTCCTCTGTCCACGGGGATAGCTCCGATCTGGTGTCCACCACCGCCACCCGTTTGGCATTTTGACCGGAAGACAGGAGGACGGCAAGCTCGCGGAGGAGGGTTGTCTTCCCCACACCGGGCGGAGAATAGATCAGGACGTTGGCACGGTAGTTTGCTTCCCGTATCATTTGATAAATCGGATCTGCCGCCCCTTTGACCCGCCGCGGAATGCGGATGGATACGGAGGTGATGTCCTTTACCGCAGATATTTTTCCATGTTCTGCAATCGCTTGTCCGCAGACACCTGCACGGATTCCGTTTCCTGCGTCAATATATCCTTCCCGAATGGTGTGAAAGTGAGAATACATGGAATTCCCGCATAATGCTCTTACTGTTTGGTCGATATGTTCCCTCGTGCATCGGATGCAGCCGTTCACATTGGAGTCATGGATGGTCAGCACCAAAGGTTTGTTCAAACGGAGTCGGATTTCGTTGATGCCTCCTCCGTTCAATCCTGCCGCCTTTGCCGCTGCCTCGGAAAGCTCTTTTGGGAGCAGTTTTAAGACATGCTCTTCGTATTGATTCATCGTCCTGTCCTTTGTTGGTTATTTGTTGTTTCATTTATATGACGCAGAGGTGCCTTTCAGAACGGAAATACAAAATTCAAGGGGATTTCCCTGCATAAATCCCTTGAATTGCGGAATACTAACCGTATAAATTCGAAATATGAGGTTGTTTATGACGAATATCAAGAAGGTTGGCATTGTGGGATGCGGTCACGTGGGGGCCACTATTGCGTATACCCTGATGGAAAGCGGTATGTTTACGGAGATGGCCCTTGTTGATATCAACGAGGCAAAGGCACGGGGGGAGGCCATGGATTTGAATCATTGTCTTCCCTTTCTTTCTCCCATGCAGATTTATCAGAGCAGCTACGTGGGGCTGGAGGATGCGTCTATCGTCATTCTGGCGGCGGGGGTCAATCAGAAAGAGGGAGAGACCAGACCCGAGCTCCTCCATCGGAACGTCCGCATTTTCCAAGGGATCGTGGAACGGATTACGGAAGTGAACCGAGACTGCATTTTGCTGGTGGTGACCAATCCCGTGGATATCTTGACCTACGTGACCCTCCACCTCTCCGGATTCCCTGCTTCCCGTGTGATTGGCAGCGGAACGGTTCTTGATACCGCAAGACTGAAGTATCTTGTGGGAAGCAAGCTGAAGGTGGATAGCCGCAACGTGCATTCCTTTATCATCGGCGAGCACGGGGACAGCGAGCTTGCTGTATGGAGCAGCGCCAACGTATCGGGCATCGATATCAACGATTACTGCCCTATTTGCGATAACTGCAGCAATATGACCGAGCTTTACGGACTGTTTGATTACGTGAAAAACAGCGCGTATGAGATCATCAAAAACAAAGGCGCCACCTATTACGCCATCGCACAGGCAACCAAGCGGATTATCAAATCCATTGTGAACGACGAAAACACCATCCTCCCCGTCTCTACCCTTGTTTCGGGACATTACGGCATCAACAATCTTTGCATGAGCGTCCCTGCCGTGATTGGAAGAGGGGGTGTTGAACACGTTCTCGATATCCCCCTGAACGACGACGAGAGAAGAAATCTCGAACATTCCGCCCAGACACTAAATGAGTTGGTAGAATCCCTTTCGCTGGACGTGCGGGCATGAAAAAAAGGAGTATTGCAGCTCCCGTGAGGAAATGCAATACTCCTTGTATTATTGTATTTGTTTAGCCCAGGCGCTTCAGATAATCCGCAATCATCTCTGCGGTTCCGTCGATGCCCAGCTTGGCGGTGGAGACTGCAAGATCATAGCGGTCAATCTTGCCCCACTTTTCGCCTGTGTAGTAGCTGTAGTAGTTGGAACGGCGTTTGTCGGTCTTGATGATCAGGTCACGTGCCGCAGACTGAGAAAGCTCGTGCTTTTTCATGATGTTCTGCACCCTGTCATCGAACTCGGAGTAGAGGAACAGGCGGATTACTCTGGGACATTCCGCAAGTACATAGTCCGCACATCGTCCGACGATAATGGCACCTTCGTCCTTTGCCGCAATTTCCTTAATGATATCGGACTGCAGCACGAACAGTCTGTCGTTGATGGGCATATTGACATGATCAATACCGTGGTGGTACATGGAAGAACCAAGCGCCAGAGTGTAAAGTAAGCTGTTTGCCGCTTTTTCATCCGCTCCATGAAGCGCCTCGGTGCTCAATCCGCTTTTCTGAGCTGCCATGGTAATCAAATCCTTGTCGTAGAATTTGTATCCCGAAATTTCGGCAAGCTTCTGACCAACCTCGCGTCCGCCGCTGCCATACTGTCTTGCTATTGTTACAACATAGCTTCCCATAAAATATACCTCCGATGTGTGATAAATCTTCTGAGATAATTATAACACATTGGAGGTATTCTTTCAATAGTTGTTTGGTAATTTTGTGTAAATTGCTATGCGTTTTTTTGGATTTTTCGTGTGATTTACCGGCGTTCCTCGATATCGGTGAGCATTGCAACACGGCGGGCGTGCTTTCCGCCCTCGTAACCGGTCTCAACGAAGGTCTTTACCAGCTCGTATGCCAGCCCTTCCCCAAGAACTCTTGCCCCGATGCACAGAGCGTTGGCGTCGTTGTGGAGTCTGGTGAATTTTGCGGAAAAGACGTCGGAACAGCAAGCAGCACGGATCCCCTTGATCTTGTTTGCCGCGATGCTCATGCCGACACCCGTACCGCATACAAGAATGACAAGGTCTGCCTTACCGTCAAGAACCTCTTTGCATGCTTTTTCCGCAAATACGGGG
>JAZQUQ010000117.1:0-4966 GCA_045631365.1 Eubacteriales bacterium
CCCTGATCACGGAAAACGGCGTAGCAAAGGCACATATCGTCCTTTCCGAAGGTGCAAGCGAGCTTGAAAAGACTGCGGCTGACGAATTGGCGCTCCACATCAAGCTGGTCAGCAACGCCGAGGTGAGCATCACCGACACAGCATCGGAGGACAGTCTGCCCATTCTCATTGCCACCCCCGACAGCCTGCCCGAACTGGAGACCCTCTTCCCCGACGATCTCGCGTGGCTGCGTATCACCGAAGAAAAAAGCGAAAACGGCAGATCGAAATTCTACGGCGACGACGGCTTCGCCATCCGTGCCCACGAGGGGAAAATTTACATCTTCGGTGCTACTGATGTGGGTGCGTTAAATGGTACTTACGACTTCATCGAAGAAAACCTTGACGTGATCTGGGTCGGTCAGACCGACGCGGGCATTATCTACGACGAAATGCCCACCATTACCGTAAAAGCGGATTACGCTGAGGGACACAGGGAGAAATCCCCCTTCACCATCAGTACCCGCGGAGCTGACAGCGGACTTTATCTGCAGAGAAACAAGCAATACACCACCGCATATCCCTACGGTCCCGATGCAAACGTAAAGAACCTTGTACTCTACAGCCCCATTTACGACCCTTCCATTGACGAATACTGGGATACGGACCTGACCGGAAACCATCTCGCTCCCGCTGCTTCCCACGCTTGGTCTGATAATGTGGAAGGCGGATATTCCAAGCAAATCAACTTCTGGAGTCAGCTGACAGCCGATACCGTTGCAGCCAACGTGATCGCACAATTGGATGCCTTCAGCGACGAGGACCGCCCTCTCTATTTCAACGTCTGCATGGAAGACCTTTACGGTCCCTCGGTGTACCCCGAGATGTCGGAACCCTTTGAATATGCCCCCGGTCAGTTTGTGGAACCCGGAGAAAACGGCTACATCTCTACGGTGTACTTCACCTTCATCAACCGCGTTGCACGGAAGGTGGCGGAAAAGTATCCCGAGATCTATATCAATACCCTTGCCTACAGCTTTGCAACAGGTACCCCAAAATGTGAGCTTGAAAAGAACGTGTCCATCTGGTTCTGTCCTATGGTTGAGGACTATAATCAGGACAGTTTTGCCGTTGCCCTTGCGGAATTTGAAGCGGGAATCAACAACACTGCCTCTGCTGAAGCGAAGCATCTCAATGACTGGCTGGAACAGTTCCCCGACACCCCCTTCATGATTTATAACTACTACTTCTGCACCTATGTTCAGGGCTATTACGAACGTCCCCTTTGGTACAGACTGCAGAATGACTTCCAATATTTTGCGGAAAACGGTGTCATCGGCACAACACTCTGCGGTGCCCCGGGAGAAGGAAGCACAACGCCATATAACTATCAGAGAGATCGCTTTGCGGAAGACGCCTTCACTTACGGCGACGGTTACAGCATGAACCTTTTGTCCCTGTGGATCTACTACAAGCTGCTGTGGAATCCTTATGAAGACATCGATGCCTTGATCGTGGAATTCTGCGATAAAGTCTACGGAGATGCCTCCGATGAAATGCAGGAATACTACAACCTCCTCCTTACAGGCTGGAACTACGGCTCAACGGAAATTCTCCCTTACGAATTTAACGCCAAGATCCGCTGGAACTTTGACCAGCAGTATTACTACGACTATTTCCTCGACGTAGAGGTGGATGGTGTGAACATTCTCGATGCGCTGAAGGATGCCATCACTCGTGCTTACGAGGCAGCCGATGATAAGGCAAAGGAATTCATCCGTTATCCCTACGAGCTCTATCAGGACTGGGAAATTGTTCTCGGTTAATCCCGCAAAAGAATAACACAAAGGGCGTGCCCCACTCATCCAAAGATGAATGGAAGCACGCCCTTTTCCTCACAAAAAGCTGCGGATTTCTTCTGCCAGCTGTTCTTCCTGATTGATGAGCCGTTTGGTGATATCCTTTGAAACCTCGTCCGCCGCCTTGTATTGATTCAGATAGCGGTTCAGAGATTTCACGCCCATGTTGCAGCCGTCCGTGATCAGAGAGGCGATGGTGTGGTCGGAATCGTTCATGGCAAGCTTCATGCCTGTCTTCATGGTTGACATCCCCTCCGCAATGGGGTTGGGGTTCTTCCCCTTGTCGTGGTAACGGTGGAGCTCGGTGTCGATCTCCTCCTTCAGCTTTTGGTGCTGTTCCCTGCAATTGGAAAGCGCCTTCTTCAGCTTGTCCGAGTGGGCGTAATCCAGCACGTCGTCAATGGACTCCACCCCCATTTTGATTCCCGCATCGCACTCGCGGAGAAGCTTGATGGTATCCTGTTCGATCATATTTTTCTCCTTTCATTCTTGAACGTTCCTTAGTTATTCTCCCGAAAGGAGATATTTTTATGCGTCAAAGAACAAAATTCCGCCGAGACCCGTTTACTTTCCCCAACGGGAATGGTATAATACAGGTAAATTAAATTCCAAATGAACGGTAAAAAAATGAAAACAACATCCTACACCCTCCCCACAGCCGTACCGACTCCCTTGAAGATATGCATCTGCTCCGATCTCCACAATAAAAACGCAGGGGACTCCCTCACAAAAATCGCCGCATACCGCCCCGATCTCATCCTCTGCCCGGGGGACATGACGGAGGACGCAGCCGACACGAACCTCTCCCGCAAAAAAGGGTATCTTTTCATGGAACGAGCCGCAAAGATCGCTCCCCTCTTCTACTCCCTCGGCAACCACGAGCACGGCATGTCCGCGGGGAACGTCGCCCTCCTTCAAAATGCCCGTATCCATCTCTTAGACGATGCTTTCGTCACCCTTGACAGCGGCATTCACATCGGCGGGCTGACCTCGGGCTATGTTCGTTCCATCCGTCAAACGGGAAAGTACGCCCCCATGGAGCCGAACCGTGATTTCATTGAGGAATTCTCCCGTCAGAAGGGGTTCAAAATCCTCCTCTGCCACCATCCCGAGTATTATCCCGACTATCTCTGCCAAACCTCCGTGGATATCACCGTTTCGGGGCATGCCCACGGCGGTCAGTGGCGGCTCTTCGGCAGGGGTGTTGTAGCTCCGGGACAGCCTCTCTTCCCCCAATACACCCACGGCATCCACGACGATCGCCTCTGCATCAGCGCGGGGATGTCCAACACCGTCCTCCTCCCCCGTTTGTTCAACCCTCGGGAAATCGTGTTCCTTGAATTGATCCCAAAGGAGATGCCATGACGGAATTTATCATATACCGCACCGATCACCCCATCAAAAGCGAAGATTTCATCCGCCACTCCGCCTCGGATTATACCAACACCGACTGCTCCCACGCCGAAATCCTCCGTGAAGCAATGGGCAAACCCTCTTTCGCCGACCGATCCCTTCCCTTTTTCAGCCTGTCCCACAGCGGCGGCATCACGGTCTGTGCCATGGGACCTTCTCCCTGCGGTGTGGACGTTCAGGAGCATCGGTTCCGTGGGAAGGAATGTGATACGGACAAAATCCTCCGTCTCGCCAACCGTTTTTTTCATCCCGAAGAAGCAGAACAGCTGAACGAAGCTCCCCGAAGCGAAATCACGCCCCTGTTCTTCCGCATCTGGACGGCCAAGGAAAGCTACGTGAAATACACGGGTGAAGGAGTCCAGGGGTTTAAATCGTTCTCCGTGTTCGCCCCCCACACCTTCTCCCCCGCCGTAATCCGAAGAATCGATCTCACGGGAACCCCCATTCCCTTCGAGCTTTCGCTCACCGCCCAAGGGGACTTTTGTGTTTACGTCAAATAACCATCCTCCCGATCCGTCCTCGAAACGGAATCGGGGGGATTTTTCTCGTATCCCCTCCCTATTCCATCCTCCGTCGGCTCATTTCCCCGTATAATCGGACAATTTTTACCAATTCCCCGCCCCAACAGAATACAAAAAATTCCCACGAAAACGCCGAACCTTCCCGACATTTCATGGGGGACTGATCTTTTTCACCAAACAGAAATGGTATTTTATGGTAATTAATCACAAAGAGGACTGGTAATTTTTGGTTATTATTTATTCCGAATATGTATTGAAAATCCATTCCATTTATGGTAAAATATGGATACTGAGATAAAATAAACCAATAAAGAAAAAAACACATCATAATAAAGAAAGGCTTGGTCGAAAAAATGGATAGGGAAATAAAGATTCTTGCAGCGGACGAAAACGGAGAGAACAGACGGAGCATCAAGGAAGCGCTCCAGCGGAGAGGCTGGACCGTGGATGAAGCGAAAAACGGAGACGAAGCCCTCAGAATGGCAGGAAGAAACGGATACGACATCATCATCGCAGACCTTTGGCTCAGTGGCACCGACGGGCTGACCCTGACGAAAAAATGCGCGGAAAGCAGCAACGGCCCCGCGTGCATTATTCTGTCGCAGATGGTAACCCCCACGGTTTATATGGATGCCAACCGTGCGGGAGCCATGCTCTGCCTCGGGAAGCCTGTGGATTACGCGGCGCTGACCGACGGCATCGAGACCATCATCAAAAACCGAACCACCCTCCCCACCCGTCAGGGAAAACAGGATCGGGATATTTACGAAAACGGAGAATCCATTCTCCCCGTGGATATGGAAACCCAAGTTACAAAGATCATTCATCAGATCGGAGTCCCTGCCCACATCAAGGGATACCAGTACCTCCGCACGGCAATCATGATGACCATCAGCGACAGCGAGATCATCAACTCCGTCACCAAGGTACTCTACCCTTCCGTGGCGAAAAAGTATCAGACCACTACCTCGAGAGTGGAACGCGCCATCCGTCATGCCATTGAGGTCGCGTGGGACCGAGGGGATCTCGACACCCTGAACGCGTATTTCGGCTACACCATCCAGAACAGCCGCGGCAAGCCCACCAACAGCGAGTTCATCGCCATGATCGCGGATAATCTGCGTTTGAAGTATAAAATCAAATAAATGTAAATAGTGGGGGGAGGAAAACTTTTTGAGAAAAGTTTTCCTCCCC
>JAZQUQ010000118.1:0-2535 GCA_045631365.1 Eubacteriales bacterium
AAGCGGTCTTAGGAAGACAAGACCTGATAACAACTCCTTGGCTCACAGAACGACATGGCTACGATCCGACTTGTCGGCGTTGTTTACCATCTGTGCCTTGCCCTCACCGAATTCAATGAAGCGTTCCATCTGCTTCTTGAAGCAGTCACAGTTGTGCTGGATGGTCTCGGGAGTCATCATGGAACGCATATCGGTTCTGCCGGAGGGGTCACCGATCATGCCTGTACCGCCGCCGATCAGAGCAATGGGACGGTTTCCTGCCATCTGCAGTCTCTTCATCAGGCAGAGCGCCATGAAGTGACCTACGTGGAGGGAATCCGCTGTGGGGTCAAAGCCGATGTAGAAGGTTGCCTTACCGTTGTTGATCAGATCCTTGATCTGTTCCTCATCTGTCATCTGCGCGATCAGACCGCGGGCTTTCAGTTCGTCGAAAATTGTCATTTTTATATCTCCTTGTTATTTTTCACAAATGAAAAAACAAAACGTCCTCCGCCGATCAAAAGCGAGAGGACGGATGTTCCGTGTTATTTTGTGGATTACACAAATATACACAAATATTATACAGCGAAATACGCTTTTTGTCAAGTCTGCCGAATGGTTTTTGACGGAGTTTGGGAAACTTTTTCCAAAAAATCACTCCGCATTCCGCAGCATTTCCCGTGCGGCGTCCATTTGGGTTTCCGTTACGTTGATGTCGCCGATGATACGGGCGATTTCCGCTGTCCGTTCTTCCCCTTCGATCTCGCGGACGGAGCTTTCCGCTCTGCCGTTTGTCTCCTGCTTGCGGATCAGATAATGGGTATCGGCAAGGGAGGCGATCTGCGGAGAGTGGGTGACGGCAATGACCTGCAGCTTTTCGGAAAGCTGCTTCATCATCAAGCCGATCCGTTCCGAGGTTCCGCCCGAAACGCCGGTGTCGATCTCGTCAAACACGATGGTTCCGGATCCCTTTTTGGCTGTCAGCGAGGTAAGGAGTGCCAGCATCACACGGGAGCTTTCTCCGCCGGAGGCAATCTTACCGAGGGACTGCATGGGTTCCCCGGGGTTTGTGGCGATGAGGAAATCTACGTCGTCAATGCCGTTTCCGTTCAAGAGATATCCGCCGTCCTTGTCGTGGGGCTGATACACCGCAATGTTGAACTTCACCTTTGGCATATCGAGAAAACGGAGGGAATCCGCAATCTCGCGGCTGAGCCTTTGCGCCACGGCTTTTCTCGTTTCGGAAATCCGTTCCGCGTAGCTGAGCGCTTCCCCGCGGATGGCTTCGTATTCCTTCTCCAGCTCGTCGATCCGCTGTTCTCCCGATTCCAAATCGCCGATTTTTCGGATAAGACCCTCTCGGAAGGCAAGAATTTCGGGGATATTTTCACCGTATTTCCGCTTCAGACGGTCGATCTGACTGAGGCGGGATTCAATGGCGTTCAGCCGACGCTCGGGATCTTCGGGAATATCATCGGAAATGAGGTCGTGAACCCGTTCGCCGATGTCGAGAAGCTCGTACTTGAACTCCTCTAACTTCTGAACGGTTTCGTCCACGTTCTCCATCACATCGCCCAGCTGGTTGACCGCCGCAATGGCACGGTCAATCAGATAGGCACAGGAGGGACCCTTTTCGTTCTGAACCAAAGCTTTATAGGCAAGGTTGGCGCATTTGCTGATCCGTTCGTACCCCTTGATTTTGGTGCGGAGCTTCAGCAGCTTTTCGTCCTCGTCGGGGATGGTGAGCTTGGCGGAATCGATCTCTTTGAGCTGGTATTTCAGAATATCCAGCATCATGTTCCGTTCGGAAAGCTCCTTTTTCAGGCTTTCGATTTCCTGCCCTTTCGAGAGGAGGCGTTGGTATTGAACTCCGTAGGCGGACAAAGCGTCCCCGATATCGGCAAACTCGTCTAACATACGGATGTATTCGCTTTTCTTATAGATATCCGTTCGGGCATTCTGTGTCTGAACCGACAGCAGCACTTCTCCGATCTCCTTCAGAATGGAGAGAGAAACAGAACGTCGGTTGACACGGCAGGTGCTTCTTCCGTCGAGGGTCAGCACTCGCGTGATCTGAATCTCTCCGTTCTCATCGGGGGGATATCCGAGGGAATGCAAAGCCTCAACGGCAGCTCGGTCGGTGGTCTCGAAAATCCCCGTAACCGCTGCCCTGTCTTCCCCGCTTCGGATAATCTCTTTTCCGATTTTTCCTCCCTGAAGCATCACAAGGCTGTCGATCATTACGGATTTTCCCGCTCCCGTTTGTCCCGTGAGGACGGAAAAACCTTCACCGAACGTGATATCTGTTTCTTTTGCAACGGCAATATTCTCGATATACAGACTTCGGAGCATTGAATCACCTCTTTATTGATCGGTTATTGCCACTCAGGCAAGGATCATCTTCTGGATATATCCCGTAAGCTCGATGGAATCCGCTTCGTTGCGGGTTACGATGATAATGCAGTCGTCCCCTGCCACACAGCCGAGAATGTTCGCTTCGTGAATGGCATCGATTCCTGCGGCAACTGCATTCGCCATGCCGGGATAGGTCTTGAT
>JAZQUQ010000119.1:0-4773 GCA_045631365.1 Eubacteriales bacterium
CGCGCCCACACTGACCTTCAACACCATCGGACGCCATCAGAGCAGAATCGTCCGCACCAGAATTGCATCCAACAAGTCTCCTTGGCTTGCTGAAACCAACGTAGGCGACGTTTACAACGTAGCAATCTCCCACGGTGAAGGTCGATTCATTGCAAACGATGATGTTCTTGCAAAGATCATCGCAAACGGTCAGGTTGCTACCCAGTACGTGGATGCAGACGGCAATCCCACCATGGATATCAACTACAACCCCAACGGTTCCGTTATGGCAATCGAAGGTATCACCTCTCCCGACGGACGTGTCCTCGGTAAGATGGGTCATACAGAGCGTTACAATCCCGGTCTGTACGCCAACGTACCCGGCTGCTACGATATGAAGATTTTCACAGCAGCAAAGAAGTATTTCGAATAATACGACCATCCAAAAGCTCTCACTTCCCCAAAAGGAGTGGGAGCTTTTTCCGTAAATCATCCATCTGACAAATCCCTCTTGACTTTTTCGGCAGAATCCAGTAGAATAAAAGAAAGAACGTATAAGTGGAGATTATTATGAAATACAGAAAGCTTGAAAAACTGGGCATCAGCGTATCCTCTTTCGGACTGGGGTGCATGCGTTTCCCCATGACCGAGGTGAACGGCGAAAGAATGGTGGACGAAACCGTATCCACCCCCGTCATCCGACATCTCATTGACAGCGGCGTGAACTATATTGATACGGCATACGGCTATTCCGAGTACAAAAACGAGACCGCTGTCGGTCATGCTCTCCGTGACGGATATCGTGAGAAGGTGTATCTCGCCACCAAGCTCCCTCATTGGTGCTGCAAATCCAGGGAGGATATGTACAAAATCCTCGAAACCCAGCTGGAGCGGCTGGAAACCGATCACATCGACTTCTATCTGGTTCACTCCATTGCGAAGAGCAGTTGGGAAAAGATGGAGGCGTGGGGGGTTTGCGATTTCCTCGACGAGATGAAGGCGGCGGGAAAGATCAAGTACGCCTGCTTCTCCTTCCATGACAATTATGAAGCATTTGAGCATATCATCAACGCCTACGACTGGGATATGTGCCAGGTTCAGTTCAATTTCATGGATATCAACAATCAGGCAGGGCTTCGAGGCGTCCGTCTTGCGGGTGAAAAGGGAATTCCCGTTGTGGTCATGGAGGGTCTCCTTGGCGGCAAACTGGCGAATGCTCCCGATAACGTGCAGGCGCTCTACGACAGCTTCCCCGTAAAGAGAAGTGCGGTGGAATGGGCGTTCCGCTGGATTGCCAACCATCCCGAAGTGGTTACCATTCTGTCCGGAGTGGTCAATATGGAGCAGGCAGACGACAATCTTGCCATTTTCGACCGATGCGACGTGGGCGTCATGACTCCCGAGGAGGAAGCATTGATTGACAAGGTGCGGGAAGCATACCTCTCCCGAACAAAGGTGGACTGTACCGGCTGCAAATACTGCGTGCCTTGCCCCAATGAGGTGGACATCCCCGGAATTTTCGCCGTTTGGAACGACAGAAGCCTGTATAATCAGGAGATGAAGGGGAACGGCGGCTACAAGAGAAGAATCGACGAGGGACACAGCGCAGACCGTTGTATCGAGTGCGGTGCGTGCGAAGGCGTTTGCCCCCAGAAGATCGACATCATCGCCAAACTGAAGCAGGCGGATGCGGAAATGCGCGAATGAGAAGGAAAGTATTTGGGGGAAGGAAAACTTTTTGAGAAAAGTTTTTCTTCCCCGGAATTTCGGCTTTGCCGATATTCAGCCCCTAAATCTTTTCAAGAACTTTTAAATATGGCACAGTAATGAGGATTAATCAAACATGAACGAAACATTAAAAGAAAAACTTCTTACGGAAAAAACACACGATTTTGCATCCCTTCTTCAGCTGGTGGAGGTTCTCCGCAGCCCCGGGGGATGCCCTTGGGATATCGAACAGACCCACCGTTCCATTCGTTCCGACATCATTGAGGAAACCTACGAGGTGGTGGAAGCCATCGACACCGACGACGCCTCTCTCCTTCGTGAGGAGTTGGGCGACCTCCTCTTCCAGGTGATTTTCCATTGCGATATGGAGAGAGAAAAGGGAACCTTCACCGTAAACGAGGTGATCGGGGATATCTGCGATAAAATGATCTCCCGCCATCCTCATGTGTTTGCTTCCGCGGTTGCCGATACCTCTGCCGCGGTTCTTGAAGCATGGGATAAGAACAAAAAGGAAGAAAAACAGCGCCTCACCGTGAAGGATGAGATGGAAGCCGTTCCCAAAATGCTTCCTGCCCTCATGCGTACCCAAAAGGTAACGGGAAAGGCAATGAAAAACGGCTTTGATTTCGGCTTCGAGAGCGAGAAATCGGACGAGGAGCTGGTAGAAGAGCTGTTCCGCGCGGCGGTTCTTCTGAAGCAGAGAGGAATCAATGCGGAAGAAAAGCTCTGTGAAAAAGTGAACGGATTTATAGAAAACTATCGTTAAAGAAAGGCTTAACCAAATGAGATTGGATAAATTTTTGAAGGTGTCCCGTATCATCAAGAGACGCACCGTTGCCAACGACGCCTGCGATACGGAACACGTGGAAGTAAACGGAAAAAGAGCCAAGGCATCCTACGACGTGAAGGAAAACGACGTGATCACCATCACCTTCGGGGAGAGAACGCTGAAGGTGCGCGTGGTTGACGTAAAGGAACACGCTGCAAAAGCGGATGCTTCCTCCATGTACGAGATTATTACGGATTGACCGTATAGTTTCGGAACCGACCTCATATAATAGAACTAACCAATTCTTGTGTGAGGTGGCGTATGAACGGTTCGCAAACAGTCAATCAGGATATTCATTTGTTTTCAAGAAAGCGTATGGAGCTGACGGGGATTGAAGAAGTGGAAAGCTTTACGGAGAATACCATTGTTCTGAAATCCGCCCTCGGCTCCGTTTCCGTTGAGGGAGAGGGCTTGAAAATCGAAAGCTTCAGCACCGATAAAGGGGAGCTGATCATTGACGGGAAAATCGACAGTCTTTGCTATTTCGGAAGCGAATCCGGCGTGAAAAAGGGATTTTTTGCCAGATTGACACGGTAAAGGTGCTCGTTTAACAAAAAATGGAAATCCATATTGAAAATCATCTCATAATCCTTGCATATTCTTTGTTTTTGGGATTGATTTTTGGCGTCGGATACGATATAATAAGAGTAGTATCTTTGATGCTTGATCAGTTCCGACTGAAACAGGTCTTTGTGTTCCTCCTTGACCTTGCCTATATGCTGGCGGTAACGGTGTCCTGCTCCGTTTTCGCCTATGCGTTCAACTACGGCAAAATGAGGATGTTCTTTCTTCTCCCGATGGCGGTGGGATTTTTCCTCTATAACCGCACGGTGGGGCGAGTGGTGATGTTTTTTTCGGACGCATTGATCCGTCTCATTCGCTTTGTATTCCGCTGTGCTGTGGTTGTTCCCGTCCGATTTGTTCTCCGTTGCCTCGGAAGAGCGGGCTTATGGCTCCTTCGACAGACCGTCGGTGCTTTGGGAAAGAAAATCAGAGAACAAAGACAGAGTCGGTTTACCGAAAAGGAAAAGAGAAGAATAAAAAGTTTGATTCGTATATAATAAGAAAGGGGGGGCGAAGATGAACCGCTATTCTGCCAAATTGTTTGAGAAGCTTGCTTTGCTGGCGTTCTGCGTGTTTTGCGGCATTACGTTGGTGATTCTCCAGTTGGAGAGGAACGATATGCAGAGCAAGGCGGATCAGCTGAATCAGCAGATTGAGGAGCTGAACGATTATGCCTATGAGCTTCGCGCCGCCCTTGACAAACCTTTTGACGATGAGTATATTGAGGAGCTGGCAAAGGAAAAACTGGGCCTTCGGTATCCCCAGGAGGTTGTTTTCTACAGCAACGACAACGCAGAGTGAACAAGAAAGGGAAGCTCGGAACAGAGTTTCCCGTTTTGTTATTCTTTTTATAAAAACAGGAAAGGATGCGGCGCTGGTCCGCCAAAGAATCCCATGATTATCAACGGATTGAAAATTTTCACAATGACCGAGGAATACGGTGTCATTGAAAACGGATATGTAAAAATTGAAAACGGAACCATTGCCGCTGTGGGAGAAGGGGAACGGACGGACGACGACACCGTCCTTTACGAAAGCGGATGGCTTTTCCCCGGTTTTATTGACGGCCACACCCATATCGGCATCGCGGAGGATTCCCTTGGCTTTGAAGGGGACGATATCAACGAGACGGGAGAACCCACCACCCCTCAGCTTCGCGCCTTGGATGGAATCAATCCCTTCGACCGAGCGTTCGGAGAGGCGTTGGCTGCCGGGGTAACTGCGGTTGCCGTGGCTCCCGGAAGCGCTAATCCCATCGGTGGGCAGATCTGCGTGATCAAGACCGACGGAAGAATCATTGATCGGATGCTCGTGAGAGAGCCTGCCGCCATGAAATTTGCACTGGGGGAAAATCCCAAAACCGTCTATCACGGAAAAAATCAGTCCCCCGAAACCAGAATGTCCACCGCTTCCATGATCCGCGAAGCATTGATCAAAGCCAATGAGTACAAGGAGCAGTACGATAAGTACCAAAAATCCTTGGAAAGCGGAAATGAAGAAGACGAGGAGGACAAGCCCGAGTACGATGCCAAAAGCGATGCGCTGATGCGTGTTCTCCGCGGGGAAGCGGAAGCACACTTCCACGCCCACCGAGCGGATGATATCTGTACCGCCATCCGTATTTCGAGAGAATTCGGGCTGCATACAAGGCTGGTGCATTGTACGGAGGGGCA
>JAZQUQ010000120.1:0-1509 GCA_045631365.1 Eubacteriales bacterium
CCTGCTACAATCTTGTTCCACTCACCGTCCTCGATTCGATATTCGCCGTCAAAATACACGCTTCCCACCAATGCCGGAATCGCCTGCATACTGCGGCTGTTATTGAACCATAAAAGGAAAATAGCAAGCAAGAGCAAGAACATGACGCATGCAACTTGCAAATATAACTTTTTGATTTTCTGAAATTTGTTTTTCAAACGGATCATGGATCGCACCTTCATTTTCCTGTTGACTTCCTCTGGGGGAATTGTGGGAGCCTCTAAATATTCAGCGTGCAGAGAAGCGGTGAGAAGATTTTTCGTCAGACGAAACAAAAATCCGCGCGCAGAGTTTATCCTCTGCGAAGGGTTTTTGTGAAGCGCCCGCAGGGGCGGGATGACGGAAAAGATTCCGCCGATTCTCCGTGCGATGAATTTTTAGAGGTTCCCTTGTACATATTATACACCTTGATTGCAAAAAATGCAATAGTTTTCAGAGGATTGTCGAAATATTTTTCCGCCCGTCACGCAAGTTGAAAAGCGACGGAGGATTCCCCCGTCGCTTTTGTTCTTTTCTATCACGATCTTTGAATTTCCTCTAAGATCATAGGATCCTTGATTTTCGTATCCTCGGCAAACAAGAGAACCTTGGAGATGATCTCCGCGGTCTTGGGGTCCTCGTCGGCAAAGGGCAGGAAGATCCGCCCCCTATGCTGAGAGTGGACGGGCAGGACGGGGATCATGGCTCCTCCCTGTTGGTGAACAACACCGCTGCCGAGATGAATGGAATAATCGGCCAACTTCCCTTCGATCAAGGCATGGTTTCCTTCGATTCGGACATTATCCAGCTTGAACAAGGGCAGAACAAAGGACAGGATGGCGGCGCGCATGTCCATGGTGGAGTGACTGGTCTCGGGATCCACGCCGCCCGCATGGGCCACGCTGACGGCCAGGTCCACGTCCCGCATGACCTCCGAGAAAATGACGGGCGGAATCTCCGTGATCCGCAACGCCTTTCCGGTTTTGCGGTCCGAGAAGCAGACCCATTCCAGGGTCGGCGCTTCGATGTCGGCGGGGGTGAACCAGTCCGCCATGGCGTAGATTTGGGCTACAATATTCTCTTTATAGTAGACCTTCTGCAAACCATCCTCCACGTCCGCCACCCAACGGCGGTTTTTCAGCGTAGCCACCGTCTTGGCGGGCTGAATCTGATTGCCCGCATAGCGGAGGGAATGAAGCATCTCCATTTCCTCGGAAGTCTTGATATACAGCTCGCGGAACACCTGGCGGTAGGGCTGGGTGATGCGGTTGTCGTACAAATGCTTTTGGAAGTCCCGCCAGGTTCCCTGCTCATAGAGATCGTAGGGATGGGCGATCCGAACACGGGTATCCGCGGGCAGAGATATGATTCCGCTTTGGGGAGAGGAAAGGCCGTCTGCCGTCAGAAAACCGCTGACGTGTCCATCGGTCAGCACCAGGTTTTTCAGCATGGGATACACCACGGGATGCTCCGAAAGGGCTTCCAGCTCCG
>JAZQUQ010000121.1:0-4464 GCA_045631365.1 Eubacteriales bacterium
AATAGGTCATTGCGGTGTACTTTGTCCATTTTCCGTATGCCCAGAGATGGGGGGAATCGATATCGATCAGTCCCTCGGAAAGCACACCCTGATAACCGAGACTTGCGTACAGCTGCAGGTCAGCCTGAATTCTGTCCCACATGGGACGGCAGTAATAAATCGAGGGAAGGAAGGATCCGTAGTAGTTGTAGAAGATCACGTTGCTCGTCTTGGCTTTCCATCCGACAATATCCTTGTAAACCATGGCGTTTCGGTTGTTGGTGGTGTCGGTGATGGGATCGGTCATGTCCGATTCGATGGGGCAGATGGTGATGCCCACGTTGCTGTCGAGCTCACACAGGGGAACGGGCTGCGTGAAATCGTAGGCGTAGGTGCCGACGATAACGTCCGGGTATTTTTCGCCCACCTGACGGGCAATCTTGTTGAGAAAGGTGTAGAAAATCGTGGAGAGATACGCTCTGTCGCCGGATTCCACAAACTGACCGGGGGCATATTCAAAGGGTTCTTTATAATTCAAAAAACTGTGGTCGCCGTAGGCATCCTCGCAGCAGACTGCGATAAAGCGGATGTCAACGGTGGGGGAATACTGATCAAGCTCCGCGATAATGCTTTCCGCAATGGTGGCGGCGGTAAGATCGCTGAGGAAATTGACTTGGGGAGACTTTTCGGGAGAGAGGGGATTTCCGGCAGCGTCAACGTTCCAGTATTCCGTGCAGTTCGGGTCATAAATGGGGCTTCGCTGTACCCAAGCCTTGATATTGTGACAGGTGATAACGGGTTTC
The DNA here is from genome assembly GCA_045631365.1 of Eubacteriales bacterium. Lineage (GTDB taxonomy): Bacteria > Bacillota > Clostridia > Oscillospirales > CAG-272 > UMGS1696. The sequence goes on from JAZQUQ010000121.1 coordinate 783, forward strand.
AGACCGATGTCCTCCAAGGGTTCCCAGCGTGCTTCCGCACCGAGGCCGGTGTAAGCGTGATTCATTTTGTTTCGGGAGAATTTGAGTTCGGAAACAATGGATTTCTCATGCTGACCCATGGCATCTGCCGTCCATCCGCGGACCTCGAAGGGGGATTTTTCGCGATAATTTACACTTGTCAGAGAGATGGTGGGCTGCTCGTCGTAAATCAGACCGATTTCTTCATTGGCACGCACCCAAAGGACACCCATGTTTTCTTCGATAAAGTCGTACACACCGTTGAGGGCACCACGTTCCGTAATTCCGAAAATATAGACTGCCGTTTCCGTTGTGCGGATGGCAAAACCGTCGTCACTCCAGCGTCTGCCGTCCTCTTCCTCAAGGGTGGTGAGCCACTCGATGTCCGCGGGGAACAGCTCGACAAGCTCGGGGAGGGAAGCGGGGGTAGCGATGACGATGGGGAGGCTGTCGGACTGAGCCGCATAAACGGTGGAGATCTCCGCGCCGCTTACCTTTTGGATATGATACGCCAGCTCCTCCGCCGCCAGCTTTTCGAGGTCGTGTGCGTTTTCGGAAAGAACGATATGTGCCTTTGCAATGCCGTTTTCCGTGATGATGGCGGTGTCATAGGACGGTGCGGGGGCGGTGGTTTCGCTGTCTTCCGTTGCGGAAGCATCCGTTTCGGCAGAGGTTTCAACGACCCGATCCGTTGAAGCTTCGGTTTCGGAGGGTGTTGCTTTGCCGCATGCGGTAAACGAGGATGACAGCAAAAGGGCTGCAAGAATCAAGGAGATGGATTTTGCAGATAAATCTTTTTTCATAGAGAGTTCCTTTCGGAGGTGCATTACGTTAATTTTCGTCGGGGAAGTTCTTTTCGTAGGTTTCCTTAACGTAGCGGATTCGTTCCTTGATCACATCGGTTTCCGCTGCCTCATAAGCATTGCGGAGTGCGGTTTTGATATCGTCCTCAAGGTCAACCATGTAAACGAAGTATTCCAAATAGAAATCCTTGTTGAGTTTGTAGTTCCACTGGATCATGTCACCCTCGCCCTCGGTCCATCCCTTGTAAATGAGGCTGTAGTACTCCTTCATATGCTCCGAAGCGTTTCCGTAAACCTTGTCACAGAAGTACTCGATCAGGGCATCCACGTCTTCATTGGGGTTCCAGAGGAGCTTGGAAAAGAGCCAGCCGGTCAGGGTGCTCATTTCCCACAGGGTGCTGAAGGGCTTGTTGGTCCAGACGTGCAGGCCTTCCTCCTTGATATCGGCGCTTCCCTCGGAGGTAATACCGTTGAAGCCGCATTCGGCAAAGTACATGAAATCTGCCTTCATCTTGTACCAGATGGGGCGTTCGTAATCACCCAGTGCCGCATAGGAGAAGTAGTATTCATACAGTCCCACTTCAATACCCTTTTCGGTGAATGCTCTCCATTCCTCGGTAATGTTGTAGTTCTGCTGGCTGTAGGGATTGGAGGGGTCCTGAAGATTGTCGGTCATACACTCGGAAATGGGGCAGAAGACCACTCTTACATTGGGTTCGATCTCGCAAAGGGGGGTGACCTCCACGTTGTGGTAGGCATAGGTCATGATTTGTGCGTCGGGGTGTTTCTCTGCCACACGCTTTGCAACGTTATTGACGAAGGTAAAGACAACGGTGGAATAGAATCTCTTGTCTCCGGAGTCAACAAACTGACCGGGTGCGTATTCAAAGGGCTGTTCGCTGAAGGGGGGATTGTAGCAATGTTCCTTTTCCAGAAGACCGTCTTCAATGGCAAGGGGGATGTATTTGAGATCGGGATGCTGATCGAGAAGCTCGAGAATTGCCGCAGTTACGGTATCCAGTGTTTTTTCGCTCCAGAAGTTGATCTGGGTAATTCCGTTGGGCTTAGGCTTGCCGAATTCGTCTACGTTCCAGTATTCGGTGCAGTTGGGATCGTAAATGGGGCTGTTATACACCCAATACTTCAGGCAATGGCCCAGATGGTCATTCTCGAGAATCCAGTTTTTCGTGACCGTCCACACGCCGTCCGTCTTGGAGAAGGTGCCGCCGCCGTTGATGGTGTTCAGCTTGTTGCGGGTGTAGAAGATCTTTGTGCCATACTGTGCCTCCTCGCTGAAGCCATAGCCGAAGGAGGTTCCGCGGTACTGGAAGGGGGATTTTTCGCGGTAGTTTGCTTTTTCGATGGTGATGGTGGGCATTTCATCGTAAACGAGACCCACGTCGTCGTAGGAGCGAATCCACAGGACACCCATGTTGTCTTCGATAAAGTCGTGGACACCGTTGAGGGCTCCACGGGGCGTTGCGCCGAAGATGTAAAGGGCATCCTCGGTCTGACGGATGGCAAAGCCGTCGTCTCCCCAGCGCTTTCCTTCCTCGTCGTGAAGGTTTCTGAGCCACGCAATGTCCTCGGGGAACATGGTTTCAAGCTCGGGGAGGGAATCGGGGGTGGCGATGATGATGGGGAGACTGTCGGACTGAGCCGCAGAAACGGTGGATACCTCCGCGCCGCTTACTTTGTTGATATGATACGCCAGTTCTTCCGCCGCCAGCTTTTCGAGGTCGTTGGCGGTTTCGGAAAGCACGATGTGTGCCTTTGCAACGCCGTTTTCCGTGATGCGGGAGGTGTCATAGGACGGTGTGGGGGCGGAGGTTTCAGCCTCGTCGGTTTCTGTTGATGTGGTTTCGGGGGCATTGGTTTCTGCTGCTGTGGCAGATACTTCGGTTTCCTTCGCGGTTCCGTTACCGCAAGAGACGGCGGATGCCAGAAGAAGGGCAGCAAGGATGAGGGATAATGTTTTTTTCATAAAATTCTCCATTCTACATGATAATTGATGATGTATTTATTATACAAGGAAGAAACGTTTCTTTCAATGTATTGATTGTACAAAAAAACGGTATCGGTTTTGGTAAACCTAAACAAAAACGCACCCATGCAGCATGCACAGATGCGTTTTTGTGAGTTGGCTTTGCCAATCCCGAAAAGTTTTTGAAAAGAGGGGGGCTTGGGGGGAGAGAAACTTTTCTCAAAAAGTTTTTCTCCCCCCAAAGTATTTAAACTATAAATTATTCCTTTACGAAGAACCAGAGCTTTGCGTCCCAGCCGGTGTTGTCGGGGTCAAAGGCACCGATTTCGATACCGTTCTTCAGCTCGGCACCGGTTACGGTCATGCCGGTACGCATATCGCGGTAGGTTGCGTTGGCATCTGCGGTGCGAACCTTCAGCACCTTGCAGGGCTTCAGCTTGGCATTCTTCAAGGGAACTCGGTTGCCGTCGTATGTGATGTTATCCTGAGTCAGAACGGCGGTCAGCAGAATCTTGTCACCCTCGTCGTCCTTCTTCTGGAAGTAGTATGCGGAAATATCGGATTCGTAGGGGGAGGAGATGCGGTAGTATTCGCCGTTTGTGATGACACGGTCGAAGGTGCGGTATTCCTTGATCTGGCGGCGGATTTCCGCCTTCACTTCTTCGTTGGTGTTCAGTACGTTGAATTCGTATCCAAGCACACCGTTTACCGCTACCTTGTACATGAGGTCCAGTCTCTTCATATCGCCGTGGCACTTGGCAACGTGACAGCTCATGACGGATGCGGGGTATGCGATGAGAGATGCATACTGAATATAGGTTCTGTTGCGGAAGTTCGTCTCGTCGCTGGTCCAGATCTGAGAGCTTACCGCCATCAT
>JAZQUQ010000122.1:0-2402 GCA_045631365.1 Eubacteriales bacterium
CTATGTATCCTGCGATCCGGCAACCCTTGCCCGGGACGTGGCGCTGCTGAAGGAAAAGGGCTACCGCCTCCAGAATGCCATGGCCGCTGATCTCTTCCCCCGCTGCGCCCATGTAGAATCCATCGTGTGCTTGATCCGCGAATAAATCCGTCTGCATCGCAGGGGCGGCGTCCACGACAGCCCGATTAACTTTCAAACCAAAAGCCGGCACCCACAGGTGCCTGCTTCTTTATGTATCCGATCAGCGAAGTCCCATTATGAAGATCACCAGCGACATAATGCTCAACACAGTGTAAATGATGTACCTTCTTGTGATTTCCCAGTCAGACGGCTCCGCATTGTCCGGGTTATTGACCCAGCGAGACACCCGCAAATAGAACAGCTCATCTGCAAACAGAATCAAAAGTGCTGTCATAAAGCATGCCAGCAAACCATAGAGCCATCCCTGCCACTGTCCTTTATGGGTCAGCTCCGGGCCATCCATCAGGTGCAAAATGGTTTTGACAGAAGGTTCCATCAGATCCACAATGTTTCCGTGCTCGTCCCTTAGGTTCCCATCTCTGTCTTCTATAAAAATTTGACTCGAGGCAGAACTTCCGTCCTCGTTTGTGAGAAACCAATTCCCCTTGATTATCTTTACCGATCCGCGAAAGACGATCTCCTCACCCCGACGAAGCTCAACACCCTCCTCACCGGAACTTGTCACCCGATCGTCCGGAAGGGCGGTTTTATCTCTCTTGGCAGTATAAGGGCCGTAGACCTTATCGCCGTAGTGAAATTCCACGACCTTGTCTTCTGTTACTGTAAAAACGGCCTTCTGCCCGTGAATTTTACCGGAATACTCCGTCTTTCCATTTTCCTGACTTGGAACAAGGATGGCATCCTTATAGGATATTCCCACCCGGGTAAGGGTCACAATATAAAGCACCGTAAATAACAGCAGCATAACGGTCAGCAAAAGCAATATCACCTTTGGGTACCGACCCAATCCTTTGACCCTTTCCATAAGAAGCCCCCCTTTTTCACTATGTTTTGTATTTTTATTATACTGCACAACCGACCAAATTGCAAGCAATTATAGGTTGCGCCCCCCCATATAGACTTTTGTAACAAATTGGTAGTTTAGCGAGCTGTTCAGTAGAACAGTAGGGCGGGGGCTTGCCCCCTCCGCGCATTTTGCCAGTGGCAAAATGCTGTGCCGAAAGGCACAAATTATGGCATAACTGCGGAAAATCCGCCCACCGAGGTCGGATTTCCCGACGGCGGGAGCAGCCAGCGCCCTACGGTGTCAGGATCCATCTGTTCGATAAACTAAAATTTGCGGTAATCGGGTAACGAAAAAGCGCTTGCCGAAGCAAGCGCTTTTGGAGCAGGGTACGGGAGTCGAACCCGACAAAAATCATTGTGTACCAATGCTTTTTCGCATTTGTGGCTGTTTTCGTGGCTGAATCGATTCTAAAATCCTAGAACCAATTCGTTCCTAGAACAGTTCGACAAATTGGAATTTGGCGGCGAGTCGCCGCTGACAATTCGTGCTTGGTGCAGTGCGTTTCGTTACTGCCCTGACCCGCTCAGTATCGTTACTGCGGAGGTTTTAGACAAATTGGAATTTGTTATTCGATAGTGAATTCAGCAATCAAGCAAAACCCATCATTTGTATTACGAGTATCGTCTGCTGTGCATAGATAGAAATACTTTGAAATTCTGTATGTTCCACTTGCAAGGGAACCGTATATTTCAGACCAGTAGATATTCAATTCTCGTTTACCTTGAAAAATATAGGTTTCGGTGTTGTTGGTTCTATTACCAATCTCTGCTAACGGAGACCACTTATCATTTTCTAATTTTTCAATGACGAAATCATCCGAAATTCCCCCATACACATCGATTCCTGTGTTGTTTGAAATGTGAACCGTTAATCCCGAAGGTGTAACACTTCCACCTATGACTTCCATTGTAACATCAGCAGCATCAAATTTTTTGTTGATGCCGCAACCTGCTATTGATAATACCAGCACACATAAAAACAATAGCGAAGTAATCCTTCTCATACAATCACACTCCTTCGTCAAATTCAAGTTTGTTTCATTATACCACAAAACGATCCACTTTTCAATGAAATCGCGCAAAGCGCGATGAAATCCGAGGGATGCTCGGATGAAATCTGCTTCGCAGATGAAATTAAATCCGTCCTTATCTCCCGACGAAGTCGGATTTCATCACGAAGTGATTTCATCCCACGAAAGCGGGATTTATCCCGTCCGATAGGACGGATTTAGTTGAAAAGAACCCACACTTGTCGTAGACAAATGTGGGTTCTTTTCTGGTGCGGATGACAGGACTCGAACCTGCACGTCGAAGACAGAGGAACCTAAATCCACCGAGTCTACCAATTCCACCAC
>JAZQUQ010000123.1:0-2499 GCA_045631365.1 Eubacteriales bacterium
GGCGGCAAGTGTGATCAGCTTCTACGAAACCTACGGCAAGCCCGCATTCATCGGCATTGAGGACCTTGACGGCGTGGGTACCGTTTATCCCGAAAACACCGAGCCTTACGAATACGCCCCCGGTGAATTCGTTTACCCCAATGAAGTCGACTACATCACCACCGTATACTACTCCTTCATCAACAAGGTGGCAAAGAAGGTTGCCGAGACCCATCCCGAGCTTGAAATTCCCACCTTTGCCTACGTCTTCACCGAAGCTCCTCCGAGATGCGAAATTGAAGACAACGTTGTAATCTACTTTGCCCCCATTTCCGAAGAAATGAACAAGCCCATCGATTTCGAGGGAGACGGCCCCGCCGCTGACATCTACAAGAACATCGAAGGTTGGAAGCAGAAGACCAAGAAGATCATCTTCTACAACTATTACGGCTGCTTCAAGCCCTCCGCATTCTACGAACGTCCCGTATGGTACAAAATTCAGGGTGACCTGAAGTATTATGCGGACAACGGCTTCATGGGACTTCTTCCCGAAGGCAGTGCCGTTGCCGAAAACTGGGCAATGAACGGACTGACCTACTGGATTTACTCCAAGCTCTGCTGGAATCCCTATGAAGACGTAGATGCACTGATCAAGGAATTCTGCGACAAGTGCTACGGCGATGCTTCCGAGGCAATGCAGGAATACTACCGCCTCATCAAGGCAGGCTGGGACGAAGGAAGCGTATACCTCGCCGACGAATTCAACTCCTACCTGAAGTGGAATTCCCTCTCCCTGATCTACTGGGACAACTTCATCGACAACCCCGGCTTTGAAGAAAACGCAGGACTCCTCGACAAGATCCGCGCCGCTCTTGACACCGCATGGGAAGCGGCAGACGACTCCGCCAAGGCACGCATCCGCCACATCCGCGACTGCTACGCTCAGGACGATCTGTTCTTTGAATAATGATTTTATGGGGGAAGGAAAACTTTTTGAAAAAAGTTTTCCTTCCCCCAAGCCCCCATCCTTTCAAAAACTTTTGAACTGCTGGGATTGGGCGAAAGACCGTTCGAGATATCCGAAAGGATTTTCTCGGACGGTTTTATGTTTTTTCACAAAACTCTCTCTTGTTTTTTTGGTTAATTTCACCCTTGATTTTTCCACCTTTTTATTGTATAATCACGACAAATGCAGTTTTCCTTATATTATCATGAACGGAGATTCATATGAAAAAAATAGTATGCTTGATTCTTGCCGCCCTTCTTCTTACGTCCTCCCTGACGGCTTGCGGCGGCACCGGCTCAAAAGAAACGCAAAACAACAACGAAACAAACGCAGTTGAAACCTCCGGTTCCCTTTTGGACGCCCCCGAAACGGAAGCCTCCTCCCCCTCTTACGATACCTCCCTGATCACCGAAAACGGCGTTGCGATGGCACATATTGTCGTTCTTGATAGTGCGGATCAACTGGAAAAGTATGCTTCCGAAGAGCTGGCGTACCACATCAAGAAAGTCAGCGGTGCGGATATTACCGTAGTGAACACAATCAAAAATGACAGCCTTCCCATTCTCATCGGAACCCCCGACAGTCTGCCCGAGCTTGAAGCTCTGTTCCCCGAGGACCTTGCGTGGCTCAGAGACACGGGTGTGGAGGGTTCAACGGAACGTTGGGGCGACGACGGTTTTGCCATCCGTCAGTTGGATAACAAGCTGTACATCTTCGGTGCTACGCCCCGTGGTGCACTCAACGGCGTGTATGATTTCATTGAAGACAACCTGGGCGTGATCTGGACCCGTGCGGACGAAAGCGTCGGTCTTGTCTATGACGAAATGCCCACCATTGAGATCACAAAGGCGGACTACCGTGAAAAATCCCCCTTCGATCTCCGCAGCTGGACCCTTGCGGGAAACAGCATGGAAACACAGGTCATGTTCTCCCGCAACAAGCTGAACGCCTATGCGTGCCATCCCAGCCAGATCAGCGCTGCAATGAATTATGTGGGTGTCGGCATGGAGCCCTTTGTCACCAACCACAGCATCAAGTGGTGGATCACCCAAAGTCCTATCTACGATCCAAACGAACGGGAATACTGGGACACCGATACTGCAGGCAATCATGTAACCGCCGAAAACTCCAAGCAGGTAAACTACTGGAGCGAAAAGGTGGTGGATACCATTGCCGCAAGTGTGATCGCATTTCTTGATACCTACAAGGAAAGTGCAGGCCTCACCTATGTGGGAGTCTGCATCGAAGACAACGGAAGCGGACGTGTGGTCCCCGAGGACAGCCAACCCTTTGAATACGCACCCGGTCAGTTCGTTGATCCCGGCGCTCCGAATTTTGAATCCACCGTATTCTACACCTGCCTCAACAAAATTGCTCGGAAGGTAGCACAGGTTCATCCCGACATCACCCTTCACACCTACACCTACAGCTTTGCGGAAATCTGCCCCGAATGTGAGATCGAGGACAATATTTTCCTCACCGTCGCCCCCATCAACGAAGACCTGACCTCCTCC
>JAZQUQ010000124.1:0-21142 GCA_045631365.1 Eubacteriales bacterium
CTTACAGAGATAGAGTCTGCAAGGTTGTATGTGTCGGACGGACGGGGTGTAAATGTGGGGTAAACGGTATTATAAGGATGTACCGCACCACCGCAGGATGCCATCAGAGTTGCGAGAGAGTCACCCTCTGTGATGATTGCAAGGAAACCGGAGGATGTGATTGCATCTGCAGTTTCGCCTGCCTGGTCAACGATGTCACCGTAGTTAGTCATTACACCGTAAACAGGCATTCTCATAACCTCGGAGTGCTGACCGGAGATTTCGTGGTAAGCATAGTCCGCGCCGTAAAGCTGACCGGAGATGTTTACTGACTTCTTTACGAACTCTTCAAATCTGATGAGTGAACCGGGGCCGTCGGGAATGAATGAGTAACCTGTGTACATATTTGTACCGGCACCGAAGTAGGGGAGAATTGTAACTGTCTTAAACTGGTATACACTTTCGTCGAACTGGAGACCGTTAGCAGGGAGTCTTGCTTCAAGGCCGTTCTCTGTGAGTGTGTACTCAAGAGCCATACGGAATCTCGGCGGAGCTGCGTCCTTACCAACGTAACCTGTGAGGTCGTGGTCATATTCGAGTTCTTCGAATGTATAGTCGGGACAGTATTTCTTGATAATTCTTTCTACTCTCTTAAGCTCGGCAGGGTTTACTGTATCGGAGATAGTGTAAACTGCCATTTCCTTTGTAATGGGGAATGCAGCCTGCATCTGAGCGATCATCTTTTCAGTAAGAGTAGAGTCGCTGGGGTCCTTCAGGTCATAGAAGGAGTCAACTGTTGCCCAGTCCCAGGAATCGGTGATGTGATCCATGATCATTTCTTCGAAACGTTCCTTCTTAATAAGACGGGGAACGAGACGTGTAACAGCTTCTTCACCGATAGCGTACTCAACGCGGATACCGTTCTTGATAGGAGTCATTGTGATCTGACCGCGGAGAGCTGCTTCAACATAGCTGTTCATCGTCTTTTCAACGCCGTTGTCAAGATATGTGATGATAAGCTGGGAGAGAAGCTCCTGCTTTGTCTGGTCTGCAATACCGTAATCGGGGTTAGCCACGTCGTAGGGGTTGGAGAAGTATGTCTGACCGGTAGCAGTGTCAACAACTGCGATTTCGCCGGTGAACTCTTCGTAATAAAGCTGGTAGCCATACTGTTCTCTGACAAGAACCATGGTCTGAAGTTTTGCCTCAGGTGAATCGAAGTAGTAGGAAAGGTAGTTGATAAGAGGATTTCCGTCCTCGTCTACCTTATCGGACCACGCCGCAGACACGGTGAGGGGAAACATACCGCAGAGCATAATCAGAGCCAAGAGGGCTGATATAATTCTTTTTGTTTTCATATCTTTTTCTCCTTCTCTGAATTTACAATCGGTAACTGATCTCATCGATGATGTTTGTAACAAAGCTTACCATCTTGCCCATAAGGCTGGAGAACAACAGACCCATAAACATGATAAACGCCATACCAACGATAGTTGCGACACATGTGAGTGCGTTCTTACCAACGGTGTAGTTGTGTGTTACCATCATACCGATGAAGAGTAAGAGTCCCATCCAGAGGTAACCTACTGTCTGGAACAGTGAGAGGATACCACCTTCTGCGGAAAGCAGGAAGTTGGATGCGATGGTGGAGGGGAGGATAAGCAGTACAAGAGGAGTGAGACAGTAGCAGGATGCTACGAAAATGTCCTTCATGCTGCCTTCACCTTCGAACAGAGTTGTGAGACACCAGTTAGCCACTACCCAAAGGAGAAGCGGTACTACAACTGCAGTGATCGCACCAACAATGTTGAATGTTGTAGAGGGACGGGGATTGAAGATGTAACCCTGACCGATGGAGTTATAGAAGAATACCATAACTGTTGCAAGGAGGATTACGAACGCACTTCTTACGGAACCGCGCTTTTCGTGCTTCAGATCCCAGAAACCGTCGAACGGATGGAAGATAATGTGCATTGTGTAGAGGAGCTCTTCCTTAAGGCTCTTTCTACCAACCTTGAGGGCTGTTCTCTTGTTAACCTTGCCGGCATAACCGAAGAACTTAGCAAGGAGAATGCAAGCTATAACGATGATGATCGGGATGATCCAGAAGAACTTGTTAGCCCATTCCTTACGGATTTCCTTATATGCATCGGAGTAGTTTACAGTTTCGTTAGCTGCCTTGAAGTATTCCATTGACTCTTCGTATTCACCCTGGCGGTAAAGTGACTTACCGATCTGGATGTACGCTGCGTCAAAGTTGTTGTTTCTCTTAAGGATCTCGGTCCAGTCGTCGATTGTTACGTCGTACATTCTCTGGTTATCATGTGCAAGAGCGCCGATAAGCAGGTCAGCGTACTCGGTACGGCGGAATACAACGATATTCGCGTTTGTTCTGTCGAGGAGCAGGATGTTGGATCCCTGGTAAGCGATCGCTTCAACAGTTGCGATGTTACCGATCTGGGCGCCGTTCTTATCACCGAAAGCGAAGAGGAGCGCACCGTTAGCGTCGTAAGTAAATACCTTGGAACGGTTTTCGTCGATGATGGACCATGTTCCTTCAGGTCCGATAGCAACGTCAATAACCTTGGAGGCGCCTGTTACAGCGTTTGTATCTTCGCCTCTGGTTTCAACCATAATTTCACCGGAGGGCGGGAAGAAACCGTTACGAGCCATAACGTCGATACCGGAAGCATTAAGCTTTCTTACGGGAGCATTGTCGGCAGAAGTATCACCTGCAGCTACGGAAACCTCAATGGAGGATGTAGTTACATAGATGAAGTTCTGGTCGTCAATTGTGATGTTGTTAAACTCAGTGGAAACGTATTCCTTGGAGTTCTGCTTCTGCTTTTCTGTCTGGAACTTTCTCCAAAGAAGCTCGAGAGCGTTAACAGTAACCTTTGTAGCACCGATAAATCCGAAGAAGTCACCGTCAGTATTAAGAACGATGATACCCTGATATGTAGTGGAGGATACTACGAAGAGTCGGCCATAGTCGTCGGCAACGCAGGCAACAGGCTTGTAGATATCGCCTTCTTCGAAGAGGCTGGATTCAGGCTTTGCAATTACCTTAATGAAGTTACCGTTTGTGTCGAAGAGAACGATTCTGTTGTTGTCAGTGTCGCAGACATACATGTTGTGTTCATCAACGAATACACCGGAGGGGTTGCTGAATCCGTCCGGAATACCCTGCTCGTTAACGAACTTGAGGATTTCGTTTTCCATCTTGTAGTACTTGTTGAGCACTACGATTCTGTTGTTTGATGCGTCAGCGATGTAGATTCTGCCGTCGGGAGCAACAAACAGGTCGCGAACGTCGTTACCGAGACCCTTGGGAAGACCCATGTACTGGGAGTCAACAACAACGTCGGGCACATACGCGTCGGGAGATGCGAGGATCAGACCCTGACCGGAGTATGTGTATGTAGCATAAGGTACGCTTGCGGATACCGCTATAGGAAGAACCATCAGGAGGGCAAGCGCAAGGATGAATAATCTTTTTATCTTGTTCATACGTCCTCCTTTTAGTCTTTCATACCGCTGGAGCCCATTGTTTCGATGATGTTGGACTGTGAAATTACGAATACCAAGATCGGAACGAGCATCATGATAACGGTTGCAGCTGCAGACGCACCGGAACGAGTGATACCCGCTGCTGTGATCTGGCCGATAGCGTAGTTAAGTGTCTTAAGCTGTTCGGAGTAGATGTACTCACTGGAGCCGGAGTTCCAAAGTCCCTGGAAGGAGTAGATGATCAGAGTAAGCCAAGCGGGCTTAACCATGGGCATCGCAATGGACCAGAATGTACGGAATTCGGAAGCACCGTCGAGACGAGAGGATTCGAGAATTTCCGTTGTTACGTTGGACTCCATGAACTGCTTCATAAGGTACAGACCGAGTGTAGAACACCAAGCCGGTACGATGATAGCGAGGTATGTATCGATCCAGCCAAGTGCGGACATTGTAATGAAGTTTACGATACCGCCGACTGTAGCAGAGAACATGAGGGACTTCTGAATGAGCCAGAAGCACTGTTTTCCGCCGGGGAAGTCGATCTTAGCAAGAGCGTATGCACAAATAGAGGAAAGGATAAGGTTACCGAATGTACCGCCCACAGAGATAAGCACTGTGTTGAAGATGTAACGGGAGAACGGAACCCAAGAGTCTCCCATGAGGTTGAACAGGTCCGTGAAGTTATCGAATGTAGGATGTACTACATAGAATCTCGGAGGATAGTAGAACAACTCATTGAGGGGCTTGAGAGACTGGATGATTGTGTAGTAAAACGGCAGTGCCATGAAGATACCGAATATGGCAAGAATAAATGTAATACCAGCGTCGCCGCCTGCCGATCTGTTGAGGACGACCTGATGTTTAATTGTTCTTAATTTTTTAGCCATGTCACTCACCCAACTTTGAAATCATTTTTGTAACGAGCACGTTGGCACCGATCTGCATAAGGAACATCAGGAAGGAGATCGCTGCTGCGTAACCAACCTCCCAACGGTTACCTTGATACTCACCAAGGTGGTGAGACAGTGTATAACCAACGTAGTCTACAGGGGGGTTACCTGCAAGTGCGGATACGATACCACCGAAGCCGAAGGAGCCTGTGATGGAGAGGATCGCACCGAACATGAGCTGAGGCTTCATGGAAGGAAGTGTGATATACCACAGCTCCTGCCATCTGTTCTTGATACCGTCAATAGCGCCGGCTTCGAACAGAGACTTGTTGATACCCTGGAGACCTGCGATAAATGACAGGAAGGAAGTACCGAGGGATGTCCACAGCGCTACGATGATACACAGCGGCATTACGTACTTCGCTGTCTGGAACCAGAGGATCGGAGTATCGATTAGTCCCATATCGAGAAGGAAACCGTTGATATAACCGTATGCGTCACCGGAGAACATTACACCCCAAATAAGGTATACGTTACCGGCAATGGACGGAGCATAGAAGATAAGTGTTACGATCGCACGGATCTTCGGAGGAAGCTCGTTGATGAACCACGCTACGCAGAAGGAGATGGCGTAGGAAGCAGGACCAACGATTGCCGCGAAGATGAGTGTGTTTTTAAGAGCCGTCATGAAGAGGTCGTCATCAAGGAACAATGTGATGTAGTTGTCCATGAAAACGAACTTCGGGAATTCAAGCATGTTGAATGATGTAAGGCTCAAGAGGAGAGACAAAACAACGGGGATAATAGTAAATATGAAGAAAAGGATCATAAACGGCGCTACCATCATGTATGCCATTTTGTTCTTTCTTATAAGAAACCATGTCCACTGCGCCTTTGTCATCTCTTTACGAGTTTTAACTTGTTTGACTGTATTTTTAGACATGAACTCTCTCCTTTGTTGAATTTTCTTTCGTAAACTTCATTAGTCGAGGTATGTATCAAGAACTCTCGCAGCATCGTTGAGGTATCCTGCAATTGTCTTGAGTGCCTCATTGCTTGTATCAAGTCCTGCAGCTGCAGCACGGAGCTCATCGGTGTTTCTGCTTGCCATTGCAGCGGAAACGGCGTCAAGAGCGGCCTTATTTGCAGTCTTTACGCTCTCGTCAAGGTCTGCGATGGCATCTGCTGCCTGTTCGAGACGCTTGTCGGGAAGATTCTGACCGATTTCAAGGTTTTCGAGGTCGAACTCGGTTCTCTTACGGATGATTTCCTTATTGATAATGTTGATGTAGCTGAGGAGAGAGTCAACAGGGTCCTGACCGTCGTTGTATGCGGCAAGGAATGCGAAGTTAGTGTAACGCTGGAGAATATAGCTTCCGGGGTAGTTGATAATAGCGACAACATTTCCGTCCATCTGCTCCATCAGAGCCTTATACTCATTGGATGTCCAGGGAAGCTCTTCCAGTGCTGCCATGTTCGCAGTAGGAGTCTTCGCAGCATCACCGAGGATCGCAACACGTTCGTTGGAGTAGTTCACCTGGAAATAAGTATCGGTGTACCACTTCATGTAGTCCCAAGCGCCCTTCGGAACGTCGGTACCTGCCATCATAACCAGAGCATCGGTGGTCGCGGTTGTAACGTTGTTGATGTTGCCGTCCTCATCGTACATACCGGGGATGGGAGCCATTTCCCACAGACCCGCGATTTCTGTCGCAAAAATTACTACATTATTATATTCGATGTAGGGACGGATCGCAATGGGCATTTCACCGGTTCTGAAACGGTTTGCAAAGTCGTAGGAGTAAGGCAGAGAGTACTGAGTGAACATGTTACACATGGTCTCGAAGGCATCCAGAGAACGGTTGGTGTCCATGTTGATTCTCATACCGTCGTCTGCCCACAGATCTTCACCCATCTGATAGAGGAAGGTGTAGTAGTCGTTGGTCAGACCGATTTCCATGTTGTTGAACTGGAGAACGGGGATCATCGCAAGGAGATCGTCCCAAGTCTTGGGAATCTCAAGTCCAAGGTCAGCAAGGATATCTGTACGGTAGAACATCATGTTCCATGTCTGCATTGCAGGGAGACCGTATGTCTTGCCGTAAAGGCTGATGGGAGTCAGAGAAGCGGGAGTAAAGCGTTCGACTACTTCATCGAAATCAGAGAAGATATCTCTCATTTCCGCATTATATTCCTTTGTCTTTTCATCCGCATCGGCTTCATCCGCGTAAGCCTCGGGGTTTACCGCAAGAACCGCAGAACGGATCGCGTACTGAATGGGGTCCGCACCTGCACCGGGAAGAGCCACGTCAGGACCTACACCTGCAAGAACGGAAGGAAGAAGTGTACCGCCGGCAACCAGCTTCAGGGTTGCTGCGTAATCATGGTTGGGGGAGAAGTCGTTATCCATCAGAGTACGGATAATCTGTGCTTCGTCACGACCGGTTACAACCCAGATTTCAACTTCTTCATCCTTGCCGCTTTCGTCACCGCCGCCAAGGGAGTTGTAATCGGTGAAGAAGGAGGAAACGAAGGTCTTCAGCTCAAACCACAGAGACTCAAGGAAGTTGGAGTCTGCCTTGGGCAGCTCAGCGGTTACGGGCTGAACGTCGATGAAGTCGAGCTCAAGAGGCTGCTTCTTTACGTCGTTGATCCATGTACCCAGTGTACCGACGTAGCCCTTCAGAGTGGAGAGATTCTTTGCAATCTCATCTTCGTTTGTACCCATCTTGTAAAGGGTACGCGCGATATCTTCAAGAGTTGCGGTATTCTGTGTCTTAACGTCCGCCATACCTTCGATGTAGGAGATAACCTCACGAAGTTCCTTGGACTGAACAACAAGGTCTGTTACCACGTCAGGCATTACACGACCGAAACCGTAGCTTCTGTATGCGTCGGGAGATGCACCGGTCAGCTTCAGGATTTCAAGGTAGTCGTTGTTGATGGAAGACATGATGTTGGACACCTTACGAACGGTATCACCCATTTCGCCGAGGGTTACCTCAAGACGAATGGTGTGCTTACCTTCGTCCAGATAGAACAGGAAGTTCTCCGCGCCGTTTGTTGCGTGGGATACCTGCCAGTTGGTGCCGTAGTTGAACTTCAGGTAGTTCGCTTCTTCGAAAGGAACCTCACCGTCGATGTACATCTTTCTGGAAACGTACATACCGGACAGCTCGTTCTGTCTGTAGCGGAATACCAGGGAGTAGAGACCCGCTTTTCCTTCGGGAATTTCAATCTCGTACTCAACCCACTGACCGGGAGTCGCCCACTTTTCGGAGCCGATGGTGTTCAGCTTGATCTTGGAAGCATCCTGCGGTTCGGTAATCGCAGACTTACGGTCATAAACAGGATAAACCGTATAGTCAGAGGTGGCGCTGGGAGTCTCGGCATTGAGGTGAATCTTCTCCGCACCGTCCGCATTGGGAACGCCTGCGATGTACTCCTCATAGCTGAGCTTATCTTCATAAGGACGGATTTCGATGTCCTTGATCACCATAGGCTCACGGACAGAACCGAGAGAAATGGTGTTTACACCCTCTTCAAAATAGAATTCGAAGGGGTTTGCATAGTAACCGTTTGCGTCGATCAGATCGTATTCGGTCCATTCGTGGTCTACGGTACAAGCGGGACGCAGCTCGTTGCCGTTGTGGTCAACTTCAAAGCGGAGCTCGGTAGTTCCGTCCTTTTTTGTGACCTCGGTATAATCGTTGACCCACTTCTTCTTCAACAGAAGATATCTTGCTTCAGAAAAAGGAACCTTACCGTTGATAAAGAATGTTCTTTCAATGGAGTTCGTCTTATCCGATGCGGAGCAGTATGTAATATGGATGGTATACATACCGGTTTCGGGAATGTTAACTTCCCATGTAACCTTACCGTCATCCTCTACGCGGAGACAGTCGGCCGCTTCACCTTCGTAACCGGAAACAACCGATACGGTAGCGTCAGTCTGATCCTTCAGATACTTGACTGCGTCTACGGTTACGGCCTTGGTTCCCCTCGGAACGCCTTCGTAATCTTCCAAATACTCAGCGTAGGTGATTGCTGTGAGGGATGCGCTGATTTCCTGCAGCACGGACTTTTCTTCGGACGCGGTAGTCTTCGCCTCATCCGCCATTACAGCGGTAGAAGCAGAACCGAGTGCCATAAGAAGGGCCAGCAGCAGAGAACCGAGCCTTTTGCTTTCGGGTTTTCTCATAGAACCTTCCTCCTGCTTATTTTCGAGCCGTTGCGGATCACGACCGAGCACGTCCGACGGCTCCCCTTATGGGGTGGAATATATGCCTTCTGACAAAAAAACAGCGTAGTCTGAAAGTGGAAAAACTCATACTGTATTCGTTGCCCAAAAACATACTGTCAGGACCTCTGAAACGCTCAAAAACATGCTTTTTTCCGTGTTTTTGGGCGCAAAAGTCCCGCAAGGGGCATAGATATAGCTCTCCACCCCATGCTCATATGCCATAATAATATCATAAATACGCAAAAATGTCAAGGGAAAACACACCATATCATCTATATAAGAAGAAATAATTCTTCCCCCTTGCCCCGTCTCCCCCTTCCCTTTCCCTCCGAAGCAAAAAAAGAGCAAAAGGCACAATTGCACAAACCCGAACTTTCTACCCCAAACCCGTAAATAATATTTACTTGCATAGTTCTTATTTTGCAATTTCTCCTCCATTTCAGAAATATTCAAGATAACTTTTCGCAAATAAATGTGTACTTTTTATAAAAAGTAATTTTCTTTTACCGCCTCTTGCGTATTTACAGCCCCCTTCGCCGTTTTTCTGAGCTTTTTCAGTCTCCTCAAAAATTATGGATATTGCACAAAAAAATATCGTTTTTTTCTACACATATGCATAATGCACAAATTTTCAAAATTCGATCTTTTTTCGTCAAAATCGCAAGTTTTTTCTCCTGTTTTCCGCAAAAAATCCCTTTTCATTCCGCTGTCATCCATGAGTCGACCGGATCTGATGAACGCACTGTTTCACCACCCGAAGGATCTCTTCCGCATCCGATCTCGATGTTTCTCTGCCGATACTGATGCGGATCGAGCCGTTTGCAGCCTCCTCCGAAAGTCCCATGGCACGGAGCACGTGAGACACTCCGTCCCCATGTCCAAGGGAACACGCAGACCCAGTAGAGATGCAGACCCCGTAAAGATCGCAAAGGAGCATAAGGTTCTCCCCGCCGAGATCGGCAAAAGAAATGCCGGATATTCCGGGAACTCTCGGCACCGCACCGCCGTTGATCACACCGCCCAATTCAACGAGAGCCTTCTCTATTTCATTCCGCAGAGACGCAATTCGCCCCGCTTCCCCTGACTCAAGTTCTTCGCCGGCAAGGACGCACGCCTCACCCAGTCCGACGATTTCAGCCGTATTCTCCGTACCGCCCCGACGTCCGCACTCCTGTCCTCCCCCGTCAATCAGAGGGAACAGAGCAATCCCTTCACGAACACACAACGCTCCTATCCCTTTCGGTGCCGACAGCTTGTGACCCGACAAGGAGAGAAAATCGCATTGCAGCGCGTTCACATCCACGGGAATATGCCCCACGGTCTGCACCGCATCGCAAAGGAACAACGCCCCGTGCTTATGAGCAATTCGGGCACACTCCGCCACGGGCTGAATGACCCCCGTCTCATTGTTGGCGTGCATCACAGCCGCAAGGAGGCAGTCCTCTTCCATCATCCGTTCAAGAATGTCCACCCGAACCACACCGTTTCCGTCCACGGGAATCCGTTCCGTTTGAAATCCAAGAACGGCAAGAGCCTCGCAGGCACGAAGCACCGACGGATGCTCTACCGCGCTTACAAGGAGCCGCTTTCTCTTCCCGCCCTCCGCAAGACAGCGAAGCGCGCTTCCTTTGATTGCCCAATTGGAGCTTTCCGTACCGCAGGAGGTAAAGAAAACCTCATCCGATTTTGCCCCAATCAGAGCAGCGGTCTGACGTCTTGCATTTTCCACCGCCGCTTTCGCCTCCTGTCCCCGTCCGTGGAGCGAGGAGGGATTGCCGAACTTTTCCGAAAACCAGGGAATCATCGCCTCTCTGACACGCTCCGCCACAGGAGAAGTGGCAGCCCAATCCCCGTAAATCATCTTTTTTTCTTCCATATCTTATATTAATATCCCTTTTTCAAATTCTTGATCCGCCGAAAATCTCAATCTGCACCGAAACCGACAAGATTCCGCGTAAATCTTCCAATACCTTATTTTACGTCATTTTCACCTTTTTTTCAAGTCTTTTCCCACAACCATCGCCTCCTCCCCAAAAAAACACAACATTCCCACACCGGAGCACGGAAATAATACCCGAAATTTGTTACGAACCCGTTGACAAAATTCACCTTTTCTTATATAATATAATCAATTATTCTTACTCTTTCCGTGCATTCCTTTTTTCGGATGACGGAAAAGACCATTCAAATCCCACGGAGGTATTATCATGTATTACATTGGCGTAGACCTTGGCGGAACCAACATCGCTATCGGTATCGTAGACGAAAATTATGAAATCGTAAAGAAGGGCAGCACCCCCACAAAGCCCGACAGAGGCGCAGATGCCATTGTTGAGGATATGGCAGCTCTCGCAAAGAAGCTGATGGCTGAACTGGGCATCACTATGGATCAGATCGCATCTGCAGGTGTTGCGACCCCCGGTACCGCAAACCACGACACCGGTGTTGTAGAATACGCAAACAACATCCCCTTCCTTCACTACCCCCTTGCTGACAAGCTGTCCGCTCTTCTTGACGGTAAGCCTGTTTACATCGAAAACGACGCCAACGCTGCAGCGAAGGCAGAAGCAATGGCAGGTGTAGCAAAGGGCGCTCCCATCTCCGTAATGATCACTCTGGGCACAGGTCTCGGCGGCGGTATCATTATCGACGGTAAGGTATACTCCGGCTTCAACTATGCCGGTGCCGAACTCGGCCACGTTGTAATCGAAAAGGACGGCCGTCAGTGCTCCTGCGGACGTAAGGGCTGCTGGGAAGCATACAGCTCCGCAACCGGTCTGATCAACATCACCAAGGACCGTATTGCAGATGCAGCTGCAGCAGGCAGAACCACCATCATGACCGACATGGTAGGCGGTGATATGTCCAAGATTTCCGCACGTACAGCCTTCTCCGCAATGAAGCAGGGCGATGCTGTTGCTGCTGAAGTAGTAGACGAATACATCAGCTATCTCGCTTGCGGTATCGTCAACATGATCAACATCTTCCAGCCCAACGTTCTTTCCATCGGCGGCGGTGTATGCAACGAAGGCGAATACCTGACAAAACCCCTGCAGGAAAAGGTATTTGCAGAAACCTATTCCCGTGAAGGCACTCCCCGCACAGAGATTCTGATCGCTAAGCTGGGCAACGACGCAGGTATCATCGGCGCAGCCGTTCTGGGTCAGTAAGTTTAATATTATAAAATCTATAGGGGAATTTCCGAGAGAAGTTCCCCTTTTTTCTTCCGTGCCATACCGAGCTATGATTAAGAAAACGCCCAAAGTCTTTCATCCCGAATCAAAAATTAACAAAAAAAACCAAAAAGAAATTGATTCAGTCATTGATAAACGAACGGGGATTTGATATAATAACATTGAACCGAGAAATTCGGTAAAAATCCAAATCGGGAAACGAAGTATCATGTGTTTGAAAGAATTCAGTAAAAACGCAGCTTCGGTTTATGACGGATATAAAAAGCAAAATCCTCTTTTGATGCGAAAGAAGCTGTCCATCCGGGATACCGTATATCGAAAGGATGAACCGGAACGGGAGTTATTCCGCTTCGAGCTTTCATGGGACACGGAATGGTACGTCCTTCTCGGCGTTCTGGTCTGTCTCATCCTTTTCGCAGCATATAAAATGAGCAAATGCTTTCATTGAGGCGGATGTTTGATGGTTTTGGACATTTTAATGTCCAAAATGGCGGTTTTTAGACCATGAAATCAAACTCCAGGGCTGACGCATTGCAAATGCGACAGCCCCCTGTACATATCCATCGTTCCCTCCCCACCGCGCCGATGTCTCTTCCGATTCGGCGGAAAGGAGAGCCTTTGATCAGGTGAAAAAAAGAAAACGGGAATTTTTCATACGCAGCATTGCTGTGGCTGCCATGTTCATCGTGCTCTGTGTCATCTATACGGGAAGACTTGTCTATCTTCAGATTTCGGGCCAGGACTATTACACCATGACCCGACAAAACGACTATAAAACGCGAACGGTCCCCCTGAAGGCACAGCGCGGAGAAATCTACGACAGAAACGGCAAACCACTTGTAACCAATACTTATTATTATGACCTTCGGCTGGATTACGCCTCCATGCCGTCCTCTCAGGCGGAGAAGAACGAGCTTCTTCTGTTTTTGGTCCGTTCCGCCGCAGAGTACTGCCTCGCCGAAAAGCTAACCTCCCCCCAGGCCCTCTATTTGATAGAAGAGAACCTTGAAAACGGAACGCTCCTGTTTAAAGCCAATCCCGCTTCCGAAGGTACAATCAAGCAAAAACGACTCCTTCGTCTTCTCACCGATTTGAATCTGTCGGACACCTCGGATGACACCGCCTGTACCATCACCTTGATGAAACGGTATGGTATCGTCTCTGCGGATTCATCGGGCAACCCCATATGGAATTACACTCTCAGCGATTCCGCCGTTCTGTTCCGCTATCGGCTGGATATGGAGCTTTCCAACTTCAGCTCCACGGAACCGTATACCCTTCTGAAGGATGCCTCCATTGCCTATCTGACCGCCTGTGAGGAATCCTGTCCCCGCGGAATCCGCATTGACATAAACGCCCAACGGACCTACAATTATCCGGGCTATGCCTCTCATATTTTAGGCAGAGTGGGAAAAATCCCCTCCGGCTCTGAGACTTACTATACGGAAAAAGGATATCCCCTCAATGCCACCGTAGGTATTTCCGGTGTGGAAGCCGCCTTTGAAGAATATCTGAAGGGGCAGGACGGCATCCTGACCATCCGCGAGGATTCCTTCGGCAATATCGTCTCTACCGAGATCACCAAAGAACCCGTCGCGGGCAGCAACGTATATCTCACCATTGATATCGATATGCAGATCGTGGCGGAAAAAGCCCTGGCGGAGAACATCTTCCAAATCCGAGAAGAAGCCATCGCGTCGGGAGAACCTCTTTCGGGAGAAGATGCCTCAAAAGGGGCGCTGACCGCAGTCGATAACACCACGGGAGAAGTTCTTGCCCTTTGTTCTTACCCCACGTACAATCTGGCAACCTTCAACGAAGACATCGAGCTCCTCCGTACCCACCCCGATTCTCCCATGTTCAATCGGGCGCTGAACGGCACCTACGCCCCCGGCTCCACCTTCAAGGTAGGAGTTGCCCTTGCCGCCCTTGACGCAGGGGTCATCACCCCCGATACCGTCATCGATGCCCAGGGACAGTACACCTTCTACGAAACCTACCAGCCCCGTTGCTGGCTCTATCTGTGGTATAATAAAGTCCACGGCGAAATCAGCGTGGTCAAAGCCATTCAGGAATCCTGCAACTACTTCTTCTACGACGTAGGCAGACAGCTTACCATTGAGAAAATCAATGAATATATGCGCCACTTCGGTCTCGGTCAGCCCACGGGCATCGAGCTGAATGAGGATACGGGAGTTCTTGCGGGTCCTGATTACCGAAATGACAACGGCCTCGACAAATGGGCACCCGGTGACACCCTTCAGGCTGCCATCGGTCAGTCCGATAACCTGTTCACTCCCCTGCAGATCTCCATGTACCTCTCCGACGTTGTAAACGGCGGAACACGGTACCGCGCCCACCTTCTCTATAAAGTCTGCGACTATGCCAACGGCGAGGTCATCCATGAAGCCGAGCCCACCCCCATCGACGCCATCTCCATTGACGAAGAAAATCTGATCGTCGTAAAGGAAGGCATGAAAAACGTAATGGACAACGGCTCCGCGGCAAGTGTCTTCGCAGGATACCCCATCCCCGTAGGCGGAAAAACAGGTACCGCACAGGTTTCGGAAACCAAGAGCGACAACGGGATCATCACCGTCTTCGCTCCCTTTGATGAACCGGAGCTGGTTGTCACCTGCATCATCGAGCAAGGCTCGGGAGGCACCAACGCAGGCTACGCCGTACGCGACGTGTTTGATTATTACTTCAAACAGGGCGAATGGAAGGAAGCCCCCGCCGATCCCCCAGGCGAAATTACCGAATAAAGCAGATTTTTCGCAGTTCCCCCTCAATTCACGGAACTTTTTCAAGCCCGTGAGCGTCAAAACGGTTGCATTGGAATATTTTTCCGGTATTTTTCCGAGGATATTCCGTTATTCAACAAATATATTTCAAACGAAAGGATCCAAACCATGAAAAAGAAACTCCTTGCAGGCCTGATGTGCCTCCTTATGGTGTTCACCATGGTGCCCGGCGTGTTTGCCGCTGCATCCGAAGCATCCACCATCCTCCCCATTATTTCCTCCGACTCCTTTATCGACGACTGCCCCGAATGCAGAAACACCACCGCGTTCTTCTACATTTCCAACGGTGCTGTTCTGTATTTTTGTCCCCGTTGCCAGGTAAACGGCGTCCTTTACGAAAACCCCACCCCCTGTGCATGCGGCAATGACTGTGTCTGCATGACCAAATGTGAATGCGGCCGTTCCGTTATGTGCGGCGACGTATGCACAAAGTGCTACACCTACAACGTATGCGGCAAGAATTGCCTCACCTGCGAATATCCCGACGAATGTGAATGCGGTGAGAACTGCAAGTGTCTGGTACTTTGCGATTGCAAGCGTATCGTATACTGCGGCATGAAGTGCCCCAACTGCAGCGGATACACCTATTGCGAAAAGGACTGCGGCACCTGCGAAAAGACTAACCCCGACTGCAAGTGCGATTGCGGCAATGACTGCGAATGTCCTGTTAAGTGTACCTGCGGCAGATACGTATTCTGCGGTGAAACCTGCAGAAACTGCCAAAAGAAGGTATCCTGCGGCAAGTATTGCAGCTTCTGTCCCGTTGACGATCCTTTTTGGAACTTCAACTGCGGATGCGGCAAGGATTGCGATTGCCCCGCAAAGTGCAGCAAGTGCGGTGACGCCGGTTACTGCGGCGACTACTGCAGAGATTGTAAGGCTTACATGGATTGCGGCACCGACTGCAAGTACTGCGGCTGGAGCTACGGTGACAAGTGCATCTGCGGCACCGATTGCGACTGCATTGTTCCCTGCGTAACCTGCCTCAGAGTAGAGGCAACTTTCTGCGGCGAAAAGTGCGGCTCCTGCGGCAAGACACTTTACTGCTACAAGAACTGCGGCACCTGCTCCTACACCACTCCCACATACTACAAGGTATCCGTATCCAAGACCTTCGGCGGTACATATCAGCTCACAAACGGTCTTTACGGCAAGAAGGGCGAAGTCAAGACCCTGACCATTACCCCCAACAGAGGCTACGTTGTTTCCGAAGTAATGATCAACGGCGTCAGCTACGGTGATACCAAAACCTTTGAGCTTCCCATGGACTGCAGCTACTCCATTTCCATCCACTTTGCAAAGGTTGGCTACGTAAGACAGTACCTGATCCAGACAACCGTAACCGGTATGGGTACCATTGAAGCAGCAAAGAACGGAAAGCTCTCCGAAAACACCGAAGTACTCACAGCAGTTCACAGCGATACCGTAAACTACTCCTTCATCCCCGCAGAAAACTACTCCATCCGTGACGTAAAGATCAACGGCGAAAGCGTAGGTGCCGTTCCTTCCTACAGCCTCAGCAATATCACCACCGATACAATTATCGAAGTTGTTTTCGCATGGAAGAACCCCTACACCGATATCAAGGCAGGCTATCTGTCCGCGATCGAATACGTAACAAGCAAGAATCTCATGTCCAGCTACTACACCTACAGCATGAAGCATCTGTTCAAGGGAGACGCCAAGATTTCCGCAAAGACCCTCATCACCACCCTTGCAGAATCTGCCGACGTTAAGAACGAGCTGAACACCGCAGACGAACGTATGAAGTGGGCTGTGGATAACGGCATCATCGCAGCAGATACAACCATTTCCTCCACCATCACCATGCAGGGTGCTGCCGAAATCATCGCAAAGTTCCTTGAAGCAATCGAGAAGAAGTTCTCCGTAACCTTCACCGCCGATAAGGCAGAATACTCCGCAAAGGAAACCTGCATCGCGCTGAACATCATGACTGAAGAGGCATATACAGCAAATACTACCCTCTCCAGATATGACCTTGCCGATCTTCTCTACAAGATTTCCAAGGCAGCTTACACAAAGGTTGAAGCAGCAGCAACAGAAGCAGCTGAATAAATCCGTCTCTCAAAGAAAATGTCCGTTTTGGGGTCCGTCTCCAAAACGGGCATTCTTTTTTCGTTATTCTGAGATTTTCTCGGAAAAATCCCGACGAAAGATTGACAAAACAGCGGAAATGGTTTACAATATATACGATAAAATGAAAGAAAGGCGGTCTCACTATGGACGCACTGAGAAAAGGCGAGCTTTCTGAAATTGCACGCCGGATTCGCATTGGCATCATCGATGCCGTTTACTCCGCAAACAGCGGACATCCCGGAGGAAGTCTGTCTATTGCAGATGTACTGGCATATCTCTATTTTGAAGAACTGAATATCGACCCCGCAAACCCCAAGATGGAAACCAGAGACAGACTGGTTCTCTCCAAGGGTCACTGCGCACCCGGTCTTTACTCCGCCCTCGCACAGAGAGGCTTCATTCCCGTTGAGGACCTGAAGACTTTCCGTAAGACCGACAGCTATCTGCAGGGTCACCCCGATATGAAGCATACTCCCGGTGTTGATATGTCCTCCGGTTCTCTCGGACAGGGTACCTCCGTTTCCTGCGGTATGGCTCTGGCAGGCAAGATCGACAACGCCCCCTACCGCGTTTACGCCATCATCGGTGATGGTGAAACACAGGAAGGCGAAGTTTGGGAAGCAGCAATGTTTGCCGCACACTACAAGCTCTCCAACCTCTGCTGGCTCATCGACTTCAACGGTCTCCAGATCGACGGTGCCATCACAGACGTTATGAACCCCACTCCTTACGACAAGAAGTTTGAAGCGTTCGGCTGGAACGTAGTTGAGTGCGATGCACACGACTTCGACTCCATCGAAAAGGCTTACGCTGCTGCAAAGGCATGCACCGACAAGCCCACCGTTATCATCTCCCACAGTACAAAGGGTAAGGGCGTTTCCTTCATGGAAAACAACGTTGCATGGCACGGCGCTGCTCCCAACGCGGAACAGTACGAGATCGCAATGAAGGATCTCGGTGCTCTTTAATCGAGTATCAGGAAAGGAGCGTGGGAAAATACAGCGAACATAACCGAACGTGAAGCTGTTTCCCACTCAAAAATATCTGAAAATGGGTCCCAACCCATTTTCGCCAATGAATTGGCACGATATTTTTCAATATGATGAACGCAGGACCATGGTCCTGCTATGGAGGATTTATATGGCAGAAAAAATCGCTACCCGTGAGGCTTACGGCAAGGCTCTTGCGGAATTCGGCGCTGAATATGACAATCTGGTGGTTCTGGATGCTGACCTTGCCGCAGCAACCAAGACCGGTGTATTCAAAAAGGCATTCCCCGATCGTTTCTTCGACTGCGGTATTGCAGAAAACAACATGATCGGTGCGGCTGTCGGTATGTCCCTTTGCGGAAAGATCCCCTTCGCTTCCACCTTCGCAATGTTCGCGGCAGGCAGAAGCTTTGAGCAGGTTCGTAACGCAATCGGCTACCCCCACAACAACGTAAAGATCGGTGCAACCCACGCAGGTATCACCGTTGGTGAAGACGGTGCAACTCACCAGTGCAACGAGGATATCGCTCTCATGCGCACCATCCCCGGCATGGTTATCCTGAACCCCGCAGATGCTACCGAAGCAAGACTGGCAGTAAAGGCTGCCATCGAGCATCAGGGTCCCGTTTACCTCCGTTTCGGAAGAATGGCAGTTCCCACCATCTTCGGTGACGACTACAAGTTCGAAATCGGTAAGGGTGTAAAGCTGGCGGAAGGTACCGACGTTGCCCTCATCGCAACCGGTATCGAAGTAGAACAGGCTCTTGCAGCACGCGATCTCCTCGCAGCAGAAGGCATCTCCGCTTCCGTGATCAACATGGCTACCATCAAGCCTCTGGACGAAGAGCTCGTCCTCGCAGAAGCAAAGGCTTGCGGCGCAGTTGTAACTTGCGAAGAGCACTCCATCATCGGCGGTCTCGGCTCTGCTGTTGCGGAAGTTCTGGCTGAAAAGTGCCCCACACCCATGCTCCGCGTTGGTGTGAACGACGAATTCGGCAGAAGCGGCCCCGCAAAGGAACTGGTAACCTACTTCCATCTGGATGCAGCTTCCATTGCAGAAAAGGCAAAGGCAGCAGTTGCTCTGAAGAAGTAAAAAAGGAATATATTCGAGGGAACTTTTTAAAAAAAGTTCCCTCGAGCTCCTTCAAAAACTTTTGAGCATGGGTTGACATTTTGTAAAGCTAACCCCTTATTTTTATAAAAATTTGCGAAAAAG
This sequence comes from Eubacteriales bacterium, assembly GCA_045631365.1. GTDB lineage: Bacteria > Bacillota > Clostridia > Oscillospirales > CAG-272 > UMGS1696. The sequence goes on from JAZQUQ010000124.1 coordinate 18,923, forward strand.
GCTTGACAAAAGGATCGGAATCGTTTATAATATATAGGCAACATGATGACAAGGCTGTGTTGCACGGTGCATTGCATCGGAATATGAGTATGGAGAAGTACTCAAGAGGCCGAAGAGGCGCCCCTGCTAAGGGTGTAGGTCGGGTTAACCGGCGCGAGAGTTCAAATCTCTCCTTCTCCGCCAGATAAAACCGCAATCTTGATTCAAGGTTGCGGTTTTTTATATTTGTATAATATAATTGCAGCAGATATTGAAGGGAGGATATATCTATGGCAAAAGATTTTTTGTGGATAACAAAAACCGAAGAAAATCTGAAATTTTATTTAAATTCCGCACCAAAATCAAATCTTTCGCTTCATTTTGCATCTGCCATTGATATTGATACCAAAAGAAACATCTGTAGATTTGTTCGCTATTTAAGAAAAGAATTTTACTTTCCCATACGATGCAACGTTTATTTTTGCGATCAAGAGAAGTTTCGTTCTTCCAAAGGTGGATATTGCTATGGTATTTTCTACTCCAACGAAGAAAGCAATGGACGCATTTATCCGCAAATTTATCTCCCTGCAAACAATATTCCGTATCAGGTTTACAACTCGTTATGTCACGAATTAACACATTATTTCCAGTGGTATTTTTTTGATGAAAAGAAAAAAAGCGACCGCGCTCTTGAAGTGCAGGCTTCAAAATACGCGACCCGTATTCTGGAAGATTACTGCAGCTATTTCTGCAATGAACCTGACGCTGCTTGTAAAAGCTGCTGTAGAAAAGGATGATTGTATCAAAATCATCGTTTATAGCTGAAAAAAACGAAATCTTGCTTCAAGGTTGCAGTTTTTATTTCTTGAATAATTACCAAAAAGGACACACCGGCTTCCTTCCCCAAGGATGCTCGCTGTGTCCTTTCCCGTTGGGATTCTGTTATCCCCGCATCACCGAATCATATACGCCTTTCCCGATTTTTTGGGCGCCTCCTCCCCAATCCGATATCGCTTCATGATATCCCATTCGGTCTCCTTCTCGTCGGGGAGACAGATTTTGATCACGTTCTTCCTGTGCTGCACGGGGCGGTCGGTGTTCTGACATACCGAGGATAAATACTGCATCCGATTCTCCTCAAGGAAGACCCCGCTTACCCCCAGTTCCGCCGTCACGTTCAGAGTTTCGCCGTCGCATCGCCCCGATACGTCGCAGACCGTAAACTCACACTTCCCCGTAATCTCTCCCGCCGAATCCGCAGACTCCGCCTCGCACTCGTATTTCACGGGAATCACGCATTCCTCGCTGACCGCTTCCCCGTTTCCGCACAGCACGGAGGTAATATACGCGTTCCCCGAAAGCACCAGATGCCGCCCCGAACGCTCTGCCTTGTCGAATACCGCACGACCCCATCCCCCCGCATAGGTCATATCAGATCGGATTTGCTTCGTTCCCGACACCGTCAGTCTGCCGTTGATCCCCTTCACCGAGGACAACGCACCAATCTCCTCAAAGGTACGCTCATCTTCATACTCCGCGGAATATCCGTCCACGCTGATCTCGCTCATTCCGCCCTTGACCACGTCGCAGTCAATATCGCATTCCATATTCCATGTAATGAGTCCGTCCTCCGACATCTCCACCTCGCACAGGAGACACCGTCCCACAGCCGCCTGAGCCACCGTCTCCGCCGAATCACAGGGAATGCGGGTATCCACACCGCACCGTGCTTTCGCCGCCTTGTAGACCCCGTCAGGCGTCAGAAGAATCATCTCCACCCTTCCCTCTCCAAGGACCGTGATCCCGTCGGAGGCAGGCTTCGTCTCATGAATCAGCATACATCCACGGGCAGAGATCACCTTTGTCCCTTCCCGTTCACGGAATTCCCCTCCGCATTCAACGGTGGTTCGGTGACTCTTCACAGCGGCATAGGGTACCGCCGCCCGCTTCAGTCTCACCGATGCCGCATGCTCCGCCGGTTCAAGCTTCACCCTACATTCCCCCACCCGTTGGGAAAAGCTCCGCAGCTTCACCTTCGATGATAAGGTCAGCCGTCTGGGTGCAGTCACACGGCAGAGCACGTTGTCGGGAATCGCAGACAGAGAAAGATCGTCTGCACCAAAGGAATCCCCCTCCTGTGCCTTGACCGATATTCTCCCGTCAAAGGAAGACGTAAGAGGGACGGCACACAGCCCCCCGTCCCCTCCAAGGTACAAAACCGTATAAAGCACGCTTCCGTCC
>JAZQUQ010000125.1:0-1524 GCA_045631365.1 Eubacteriales bacterium
AGGGTGGAGAGCCACGCCATATCCTCGGGGAACAATTCGGCAAGCTCGGGGAAGGTGTCGGGAGTACCGATAACAATGGAAAGGGAGTCTTCCGCGATGGTGTTCACGAGAGCAACGTCAGCGCCGCTGACCTTCTTGATGTGGTAAACCAGATCTTCCGCTGCAATCCGCTCGGCTTCGGAAGCATTGGCGGAGATGACCACAGCGGAAAGGGCAGCACCGTTTTCCGTCAGCTTATCGATGGGGGAGGAGACGGTGGGCGCGTCGGTTTCGGGTGCGCGGGTCTCGGTCACGGAGGTTTCAACGGGCTTGGTTTCGGGAGCGTTTGTTTCCGCAGGTTCGGTTTTTCCGCAGGAAACAAAGGCGGATGCGGCCATCAGAGCCGCAAGAATCAGAGATACGGTTCTTTTCATGGGTACGGTTCCTTTCTTTGATAAGGATTTTTTTGTTCCGTTTTATTCCACGGAATTTCCGAGGATTTTTCCCACGGAATCATGGATGCAAAGGGTCGCCATGGAATCATAGGGGGTGGGATCGCGGTTGATGAGGATCAGATTTTTTCCCTTGAACAGCGCTACATAGCTTGCCGCAGGGTACACCGTGAGAGACGTGCCGCCGATGATCAGGGTGTCTGCACTTTCGATATGGCGGATGGCTTCGTTGACGGTGTCCGCGTTCAGAGGTTCCTCATACAGGACCACATCGGGCTTGATCACGTCTCCGCAGGTGCAGGTGGGGATTCCTTCCGACTCAAATACGGCTTCGGCAGGATAGGATTTACGGCAGCGGTAACAGAAATTCCGTCTCACCGAGCCGTGAAGCTCCAGGACACATCGGCTTCCCGCTTTTTGGTGGAGTCCGTCGATGTTCTGGGTGATGACCGCCTTCAGAATCCCTCGCTTTTCCCATTCCGCAAGGGCGTAGTGAGCAGGATTGGGTTCTGCGGAAAGGCAGTTCATTTTGTCTTTGTAGAAACGGAAAAAATCTGCCGTATGGTTCATAAAATAGGTATGGGACAGCATGGTTTCGGGTGAAACAGGGTATTTTTGGTTGTACAGTCCGTCTTTGGAGCGAAAATCGGGGATTCCGCTTTCCGTGGACATACCCGCACCGCCGAAAAACACCGCATAACGGGAGCCCTCCAGAATTTCGCGTACTCGTTCGTCCATAGTTTGCCGTCCTTTCTGATGTTTGGCGTTTGCCTATATTGCTCGGCGAGACTAAATTTTATATTTGTTCAAAGGTTTTTGAAAGGGGGTTGGAGAAAACTTTTTGCAAAAGGTTTTCCCCAAGAACTCACCCAAACAGTCTTGTATAAATGTCGGTCATTTCGCCGCGGGAGATGATGTAGTAGCTGTTGGCGTAGTTGCCGGCGTCTGCTACACGGTCGATCATTTCTTCAATCTGAGCGGGGGTAAGCTGCAGATTGATGTTGCCCATGGCGGGGATTTCTTCGATCATATCTTCCACAGTGGTGCCGAGGTGAGCCGCCAACTCCTCGATGCGCTCTCTGCCCTTGGAACG
>JAZQUQ010000126.1:0-2515 GCA_045631365.1 Eubacteriales bacterium
GTGGCGGAAACCATGACCCACCTGAATCTGCCGTGCCTTTATCGTATCCACGAGGAACCGAACGAGGAGAAAATCCGAGATTTCGCCGTGTTTGCCCACAATATCGGTTTGAATACCCATAATTTGAACGGTGCGATGAAAAAATCCGAAGGAAAAACCGAAAAGAAGGACGGGGACGATCTGCCGAAGACAAAGGGCGGTCTTTCCCGTCAGGCGAGACTTCTTTCGGAAAAGCTGATGCGGATTCTCGGGGAAGCGGAAGAGAAGGGAATTGCGGATATCGTGTCCTCGGTTCTTCTCCGATGCATGATGAAGGCGAAGTATTCTCCGGTTTCCATGGGACACTTTGGTCTTGGCGCGGATCTGTACAGCCATTTTACCTCCCCCATCCGACGGTACCCCGACTATTTTGTTCATTCGGTGATTTCCGCCGTTCTTGAGGCAGGGGAGCTTTCGGAGCTGTCTTACTTTAACGGGGAACCTCCCGTGGGAGGAGAGGCGAGCGGTGCTGCGGTGTTCCGAAAGGCGGCTGCTGACCGTGCGGAGATGGCAGACGACTGCGAAATGCGTGCGGTAACGGCAGAGCGGGATATTGAGGACCTCTATAAGGCATTGTATATGTCCGACAAAATCGGAGAACGGTTTGAGGCGGTGGTCTGCTCCGTCCTGCGGTTCGGTATGTTCGTGCGGCTGCCCAATCTGATTGAGGGGCTGATTCCGTCGGCACTCTTAGAAAATGCGGTGGTCAATGAGGAAATGTACACCCTGCATACGGGAGGGAAGACCTACACCCTTGGTTCCACCGTTACGGTCGAGCTGATCGAATCGGATGTGGCAACGGGAAAGATTACGTTTAAGCTGATAGCGGAATGATTAAAATCGGTTAGAAATAACATCCCCATCGATGATTCCCATTGGAATCGATCGGTGGGGATGATTCTGTTTATTGGGTTAAGTGGAGGTTATGCCGTCAGCGAAGGCTCTCCAGCCATGCCACAGCTGCCTTGTAGTAGTCCTCGTTTCGTACGCTGTCAAACCACGCCCAACGGGGATTGGTGAGGAGACCGAGTATGAAAGAAGGGTTTCTGTACAGTTTCAAAGGCGCCGTGCCATAGAGCTTATGCTTCTCACCGTTTTCGTCCATCGCGAAAAGCCACTTTTTGTCCACACGGAGTCCGCCGAACAGAGGAGAACCTGTGGCAAGATATTCTTCCGTCAGGCTGTGGTATCGACGGAGCTTGCTGATTGCCGAGAGAAACTCTTCTTTCCCTTCTGCGCCTCTGTCTTGGCCAAAGAGACAGGCGGCGTAAACCAGTTCCTTGTAAGCGTAGAAAGGAAGCCATCCATCGGGGATTTCGCCGTTTTTACCGAAGGAAGCGACCGTATCGAGAACAGCCTTGTGGTATGCTCCCTTTGCCTCGGGGCCTGCACGGTCGGGATATCGTTTGTCCAGCTGGTTCGCAATTGCCTCCAGATTGCCAAGGCTCATACAAAGTTGGTGATTTTCCGTCTCTCCCAAAATGTTAAAGCGCGTGATTGCCATATTACGGCGAACAAAATGGGTATTATGAGGAGCCAGCTTGAGCCATTGTTCCAATTCTTCAACCCGACAAGCATATGCCATCTGTTCGATTGCCAAATTCCGATATGTCACATTGTTGAGGAGGCTTTCTGCAGTAGAGCGAAGGAGTGCTTCGTATTTTGCGCGAGAGTCGGGAGTCATGATAATGAAATGCGCAAGATCGCAGCAGAGAATATAAGAATAATACGGCTCATCCGGATAACGGCGGCAATATTCTCTGACAAATTCGATTTTCTCCTCATTGATCTCTTGAAATTCTTTGCAGAGTTTATCGAATCGGGCCATTTCTTCCGCTTTGCTGTTTTTATCGTTGGAAAGGAGCTCGTCAATGGTCACGCTGAAGAAGTTGGCGATGGCGGGGAGCTGGGTGATATCGGGATATCCGTAGGCGCATTCCCACTTGGAGACGGACTGGGCGGATATTCCGAGGGCATCTGCCAGCGCCTCCTGTGTCAGGTCACGGCTTCTGCGGAGTCGTTTGATGTTTTCTCCGAAATTCAGTTCCATAGAATTACCTCATATGAATTTTAGTATTTGACGTGAGCTCTTGTCTGATCTTATTATAGCAAAGGTGTTCTGCAAAATCAATAACCGCTTATTTGTGAGGCTTACAACTGTTCGGATAGTTTTCCGCCTGTTGGTGTAGTCTGATCTCTCCCAAAATCGAATTTTGTCAAAATCGGCAAGCGAATTTGTCAAAATCGGCAGGCGAATTTGTCAAAATCGGCAGGCGAGTTTGTCAAAATCGGCAAGCGAGTTTGTCAAAATCGGCAAGCGGACTTGATATTGTGCGGGTTTTGTGATATCATAATAGCAATATATTTTGGAGGTTAAACCAATGAACATCAAAGGATTCAAAGTGAATTTTTTAGGTGACAGCATTACGGAAGGTGTGGGCGTTGCCGACATTCCGAACTGCCGTTACGACAACCG
>JAZQUQ010000127.1:0-2895 GCA_045631365.1 Eubacteriales bacterium
AACAACGGGGAGGATATGCCCTGCCGCCGACTCAAAATCTCCGCGGAACAACGCCTTTTCCATTTCCGCCGCGTGTACAAAGGGGAACAGCTCGGCGATTTTTTGGAAAGTGCCGCCCACAAGCTCCAAATCAAACCATACCCCCGACAGCCACGCGGAAAGATTGGTCAGAAGAGCGCCGCAAATCCCCCCAACCTGCTTCACCCCAAGGAGACTGCCGCACAAAAGACCCAAAGAAATATTGAAAATCGCCATGGGAAGGATTCCGAGGATGGCGTAAAGCACATTTGCGCTGATCGTAAGCCCCAAGGGAATTGCCGCAAGATAACAGAGGATGATCTGCCCCAGAGCAAAGGGGAAAAGGGGGAGCATATACCCAAGGATAAAGTCGAGTCCCGAAAGAGGCGTGGTGTACAGCCTTTGGAGGAAGGCAGTTTCCCTGTCCTTGGCGATCAAAGTTGCTGAAAACAGTGTCATGAACGACAGTCCGAATACCGTAAGCCCGGGAGTGAGGTTGTCGATTTCAAACAAACTTACGGGGATATTCGCCTGAATGGCACTGAGGAGAAAAAGAAGAACCAACGGAAAACCCAGCCCAAAGACAATATTGATGGGGTCTCGCAGAATCTCTTTGGTACACCGTTTGGCAAATGTTATCATTCTCATACGCCTCTCCCCTTTACGATCGAAATAAACGCGGATTCGAAGGATTCCGTTCCCGCTTGTCGGTTCAATTCTTCCACCGTCCCCACCGCAAGGAGGCTTCCGTTTTTCATGATCCCGATTCGGTCGGACAATGCTTCCGCTTCCTCCATGTAATGGGTAGTCAGAATCATGGTCACCTTCCCTCTTATGGATCGAAGGATGTCCCACAGCTCATGCCTTGCGAGAACGTCCAACCCCAAAGTCGGTTCGTCCAAAAACAAAATCTGCGGTTCCCCGACCAGTGCCATGGCGATACTGACCCGTCGCTGCCATCCGCCCGACAGCTTTCCCGCTTTTCGCTTCAAAACGGATTCCAAGGAAAACGAACGGGACAATTCTTCCACCTTGTCTTTCGTTTTTTCTTTGGAAAAACCGTAAATGCCGCAGATCATCTCCAGATTTTCTTCCACGGAAAGGTTGGGTGCCACCGCGGTTTCCTGGGGGGAAACACCGATGATGCCCCTCACCTTTCCCGATTCCTTCCGGATGCTGTACCCTCCCACAAATGCCTCTCCTTCCGTAGGCTTTGTGAGGCCGGTCAGCATCTTTATGGTTGTGGTCTTTCCCGCACCGTTGATCCCGAGCAAAGAAAAAATCTCTCCTTGCCCAATCTCCAAATTCAGATGATCCACGGCAGTCAGATTTTGGTACCGCTTCACAAGGCCAAGGATTGTTACAGCCGACATCGTTCGATCCTCCGTTCTTTTTTCTTCATTATAGCACGAAAGCTGGGCAAAGTGTGGATTTTCGTCTGTTCGGTCTCCGCCGATGCCTCATCGGTAACGGTAGACACAAAACGACCGCCAAAACACCCGTTCAGGTTTCTCTCGGCGGTCGATTTTTTGTTTTGTATGGTCTTTCGGATCAGTCTTCGTCACGAATACGGCGGATGGTGCCGTTGTCGACCAGTCTTTCGTCCCCTTCTGCCGTCACATTCCGCAGGGTAATTTCCCCCACAGAACCGAAATTCTCCACAAGGGGCATTGCTTCTCCCGTTGTGTTTGTGGTAGTGACGGTATCGAGCACAAGGCTGTCCACATCCACGTTTTCACCGATGAATACGGTGGAGATGGGGCAGATTTCCTCTCTTCGGTGGAAATTGGAAATCTTCAGATTTTTCACCGTTGCCATGGACTGGATGAAAATCAGAGGGAACACGTATCCGCCGTCCTTACAGTAAACGGAATAGCGTTCTGCCTTGGAGGCGTAGATCTTATCCAGCGTAATCGCGTCGAAATATCCCTTCTTGGATTCCGATCTGTAGTGTCTCGTGAATCCGATGGCGTACTGATAATAGGTGCCGAACACGTTGGAAATGGTAATCTTCTCCACCGGCTCGTCCACGGAGAGAAGACGAACGGCGCTGTGACAGTCTTCCGCAAAAATACCGTCAATTTCGATATTGGTGATGGGCCCCTTGGAGCCTTCGTGGGCATTGAGGGCAATGAGATCGTCGCAGCAAGCCCCCTTCAGATTGCGGAGCACACCGTAATGGCAGTTGCCGTCCAGGTGAATACCGTCCATGTTTACCGCATTGGGATTGCCGTAGTTGAAGTCAAAGGTAATGTCTTCCACGGTGAAGAACCACCTTGCACACTCCTCTGTCGATCATCTCCTGAAGGGCGGGGGGATCATCATGGATACCGTCTCCGTACAATTGAAACATATGCTATATCCTTCAAAAATCAACGATAAAAGGCATCCTCATTATAGCATCGGGAGAGCATATTGTCAAGAATCTCCGCGCAATCCCCATCGAGGGGGGAAGCGATTTTCTCCCCCCACTCAATTGCATCGCAGAATCTGCTGCTCGGTTTTCAAGGCGTACCGAACCAAAGTATCCGAATCAAGGTCCACCCCGTGGAGATCCACCGCCGTGATCTGACGATTGCCGTAGGTAGTGTAGTAGTAAATCCCACGATCCCCATTGATGCAGGAGGTATAAACCGTCATCTCCTCCGTTCCGTCCTCAAGGATACAGCATCCCCGCGGCACCTCCACCGTTCCGAGAATGCGGAAAAACTGCCCCACGCAGTCCCCCTCCGTCTCCTCCCACACCGCATTCAGCTTTAGGAAGGACACTCTCACAAAACGGGAACGGGAAGAAAAATCCCCCGGCAGACCGATGGCCCCCATCCCCCTGCTGTACTCCTCCAAGCGAAGATTTTCCGAAAAACCGTTTCCTCCGCC
>JAZQUQ010000128.1:0-5581 GCA_045631365.1 Eubacteriales bacterium
GACCTTCGGCACCTTCAGACCGATGTCTTCCACTCTGACCTGATTGGAAGCTTCGCCGAAGATGGCGGACTTGCTGTACGGAGGGTGGAACACCTTAATGCAGCGGTCGCCGTCACGGTAGATGGTCTTCTTTGTGCGAACCGCGATCACCCGATCCAGATTAATACCCATAGTTATATCTCCTTTTGCTGATTGGACAGCAATTTATTGTTTAAGTACGCAAGGGAAATTGCAAGATTTTCCTGCAGGCACACCACGTCCTCGGGGACGTTCAGACGACAGGGGGCAAAGTTCCATATGGCTTTGATGCCGCTTTCCACCATTTGGTCGCACACCGCCTGCGCGGACCCTTCCCCTACAGTGATAATGCCGATTTTCACGTCCCTGGTTCGGCAGAATTCATCAAAGCGGTTCATGGGGTATACTTCAAGGTTCCAGTTCAGCTTCAGCACCTGCTCGTTGCTGTCGAATGCGGCGACGATTTTCACACCGTACCGTTCAAACTCGTCGTATTCGAGAAGGGCTTTTCCAAGTCTTCCCGCCCCAACGAGAACGGCGGAGCTCAGCGCGTTCTGCCCCAGACAGTCTTCGATGCTGTTCAGAAGCTCTTCCGTATCGTAGCCCCGTTTCGGTTTTCCCTGTCCGCAGACCGCATTCAGGTCTTTCCGCACCTGCACTTCCCCCAAGGAAAGGGCGGAGGCGATCCGTGTGGCGGACACGTAAGGAACGTCCTGCCCGTAAAGGTCGCGGAGATACTCCAAATACCCGGGCAGACGGCCTAAAACGGCCTTTGTGATTTTTCCTTTTTCCACAGACTTCTCCCTATAATTCTCATTCTTGATATCATTATATCAAACATTCGGATAAAATGGAATTCTTAAAATGTTATATCGGTCATATGCTTATCGATAACACCGGGAGCGATTAAGAAAAACAGAAACCGCACATACCTACGGTGAAGTATGTGCGGCGGATAAATGCATGTTTCGATCTTCATCTGCTGCTTCTTCGCTTTGCTTCACACAGAGCTGTAATAAACTGTTTATCAAGAGTCGATAATTTATAACCATTTCTGTATACCAAAACGTCTTTATAGATTTTTTTACTGTCAACGCAAACCTTTTCCGCCAGCCCATACCGTTCCAATATGCGGCGGGGGACAAGGGAGACCCAGAGAAAGGTTTCGGGATTTCCCTGCAGAAGCTCCAGTCGGCTTCCCCGTTCGGAAACGTAAATCCGACGTTCCGCATGGTCGGAAAGCTCGTCCTTCCGATCCTTGGACTCAGTCAAGGGGGAGATGGTGGGGTCGTCGTGAGCAATTTCAATCAAACCGCAGAGATCGTCAAGGGTAACGGTATCTTTCTTTGCGAGGGGGTTCTCCTCACTCACAAGAACGCGATAACGAAACTCGGTTATCAGTTCCCCGTGAAGGTCCTTTTCCTCCAAAAGCTTCTTGAAATAGGAATCTCTGTCTTCCGCGTAACGGATCACGCCGAGATTGTAGTTATTTTCAAGAAGATTGCGGATCGTATTGCGGGAGTCGGTCTCATTAAAAACAAGTTCGGCAGGTGCTTTCGCCAGTCCTCTTGTGAAATCGGCAAAAGCCTCGGAAACATAGCACGCATGGGGGACGGAAACGGAAAACTTCTGCTTCTTCACGGAATTTTCCTTGTAATAACGCTCCACCTGCTCGATCTGATGAAGAATCTCCTTGGCGTAGCCGATGAACTCTTCTCCTTCGGGGGTCAGAGTCATGCCGCGGGTAGTTCTTTCAAAGATGGCAATGCCGAGATCGGCTTCAAGCTCCTTGATGGATCGGCTCAGGTTGGGCTGTGCTATCAGCAAAACCTCGGACGCCTTGTTCAGCGAACCGGACTTTGCCACTTCAACAGCATATTTCATGTGTAAAATGTTGATAGCAATCCCTCCTTTTCTCCATTCCCTCCTATTATACCACATTTCGCCCGACCTTGCAACACAATTTCATTGATTTCTCCCCGAAAATCCGATTAATTTACAGAGATTTCTTCTTCCCCACGAAAATCCCACATCATCACGGACCACCATCCATGGGAAAAAGAAAAACACTCCCTTCCGTCGGACTCCGTTTGGGAATTCCGCTTCCGAGAGTGTTTTCAGCATTCGTTTTTCCCTTTTATCCTGTATGCTTATCGCTTCAGGAGATTGAGGATCGCTTCGTCATTGGCTTCCGCAACGTAGAGCTTGAAATCTGCCAGTGCCTTTAAGCCAATCTTACGGTAATCCTTGGCGAAAACCTTATTGATCTTCATTTCACGGATTTCTTCGGGAATTCCGTAGATCCCGAGAATATTGTGAAGCGCATTGGAGATTTTCATCTCAAAGGGCACAGGCTCTCCCGCACTCACCAGCGTAGCGTATTCCACACCGGACACAAGAATCTCAGCAGCCGCAAACTGTTCGTCGGTCCAATGGGGACGGTACGCCTTAAAAACTTCCTTTGCCCGTTTGGTGTCGTTTCTTCGGATCACGTCAAGGCACAGGGGACTGGTGTAAGAAGACAGAAGAAAATCTCTGCTGATCTCGTCCGCTTCACACGCCCCTGCCATGGCGGTCAGTTCAAGGCAGATCGCCATATATGAACAATAAATAGGACCATCGTGGACGCTTTGGTCGGTCTCTGCGGAGATGGTTTTTCCGAAAAAACAAACACCTGCCACCATGCATATTTTCGCTGCACGGGGACAGGTGATTCTCTTTTACCCTTGGAAATCAAGGTTTGTGTCATCCTTATAACCGATTATTTTTGCGGGGACACCGCCGACGATAGCTTTTTCGGGCACGTCCTTTAAAACCACAGCTCCGGCAGCCGCCAGACTGTGGGAATGCATGGTAATGTCCCCCAGCACCTTCGCTCCGCAGGTGACGGAGACGTTATCCATAAGCTCGGGGGCGAATTCCCCCTTGTAGCCGATGGTGACCTGCTGGTAAATCCGACAGTTCTTCCCGATTTTTCTCGCGCTGATGATGGTGGCAAAGCCGTGCTGGATGTACAGCCCTCCGCCGATCTCCTTCGTATAGATGAAGAGGCTTTCCATGGGCTTCCACAGGATTCTTGCAACGGCAAACTGGATCAGAGCGGATGCGGTATAGGACGGGTGCTTCAGTCGGTGTTGGAGGAGATTGCGGAATTCCTGCTTATAGGTCAGATACCAGTTGAGGGAACGGAACAGGTTCATGTCGTTTCCGTCGATTTGGTTCCAGCGCGCCACGTCCTCCTCAATCAGCTTCCGCTGTCTGGAGCATTTGACGCAGAGGTACACGGGGAGTGTTCTCGGGTAGTTGAATGCGGCAAGAATTTTCTTGAATTTCCCGGACATAACACGTTCCCCCTCTTTATCCACGTATTTTCTTATGTTCCCTGCTCGTCTGCGGCTGCATTTCTTCCGAACACTTCTTCCAGTCGGGCAACGGGCATGGGTCGGAAGTAGTAGTATCCCTGCAGGAGATCGCAGCCCGCATTGATGGCAGCCGCTTCGTGTTCCGCGTTCTCAATTCCCTCGCACAGCACCTTGTAGCCGAGATCCTTTGCGGTGGTGATCAGGTTTTTCATGATGATGCCGCCCGCTTCGGTCGAGGAATTGTGTACGATGGACTTATCGATTTTCACCACGGAAAGGTCCAGGTTTCTGAGATCCTCGAAAGTAGTATAGCCGCTTCCGAAATCGTCCAGAAGAATGATAATGCCCGCTTCCTTCAGGGTGGTGAGGTTCTTCATCATGCACTTCTCTTCCTCCACCGTGAGGTCTTCGTCCTCCAGCACCTCTACGGCGATACAGGAAGGGTTAAGCCCGTATCGGTCCAGAATCCGAAGGATGGACTTGGCAAAGGCGGGCTCACACAGGGTGGCTCTGGAGAAATTCATGGAATACTTGAACCTTTCTCTCATCGCCTTATCGTTGGAGATCCACTTGCAGTTCTTCTCGAAGATGTAAAAATCGAATTTGTCGTTCAGTCCCACAGAGGAAACGGCGGACAAAAAGCTGCCGGGGGTCAGGATGCCGTCGGTTTCGGAATTCAGACGGGAGAGCACCTCAGCACCCACGATTTTCTTGGTCTTTGCATCCAGAAAGGGCTGGTATTCCAGGAAAAAGCGGTTGTTGTCGATCTCGTTCTCGATGTTGTTCTCGATTTTGATCTTGGTTTCAAGGGCCTTTCCCCCGGAGAAGTTCCACTTTGCGTGGGGGATACCCTCGTTTTTCGCCAGCATATACGCCTGCTTGGCGCGGTTGATTGCTTCGTCAAAAGAAACGTCGGTGCCGTGTGCCGGATAGATACCGATGTGCACGTCCGCCACGTTCAGCGCCTTATGCTTCTTCAGATCCATATTCAGCTCACCGAGGAACAAGTCTAACTTTTCCTCCACAAGGTCCTCGTCCCACGTGGTGAACGCCGTGAAGTTTGTTTCCTCGAAAACGGCAACGTCTGCGGTCTCTCCGTCGTAGAAATGATGGAGCAGAATGGGCCGCAGCTCCTCGACCACCTTTTGGGTTTCGGAGTTTGAATTCAGTCTGCGGAAATTCTCAAGGGAAACACCGATGTACAGAACGGATCGGTTCACCCGCAGTTTTCCCGCCTTTTTGTAATCCTTTCCCAGCTTACTGAGACTGGAAAACTCGTCATCCGCCTTCCCTGCCGCTGTTCGTACCCCTCGGATGGCACAGGAAATCCCGATGATGGACATAACGGCAAAGCACATAACGAAAATGGTTATGATGACGTACGGATATTCAAAAATCTTCATGTTCATATTTGTACCTGACTCCGCAAAGACGGAGATATCCTGAAAAATTTATCATAGAGGCGCATGGAGCGGAAACGGGATTTCCCGCCGTCCGCCTTTGTCAACCTTTATTTCTTTGAGAAAATGGGAAATTCCGCAGTTCCGCCCGTTTGAATCAGACCGACTCTTTCGGCGGCGGCAATGCATTTCTGACCGTCCGCAGCGGCTGTTTTCCGTCTTCTCGGAAGCTCACGGAGAAGGAACGGCACACCGAACGCCAGCATTCCCTTCAGAAGTTGGGGTTTCGTGAGTCCCTTCCGCTTGTATTCTGCAAAAATCTCGAACATGGCGTAACGGATTGCATCCTCACTCACCGCTTTGGTTCTGCGGTTCACCCCACGGATCCACTGGAGGAAATCGAGAAAGCCGTCAAGAGCCGTCTCTTCGCGAAAGTAGATTCCCTTGATGTAGAACGCCTCCCTCTCGGGGGTCATTTCCTCAAGGAGTCCGCCGTAATAGGTTTTCTGAATCTTCACGACCTCGTTGTGCTGCCGTTCCAAGGTTGTACTTGTGATCTGCTTATCGTGGAGGCGGTAGATCAAGAGATACTCGGGGAGAATTTCCACCCGATGTCCGCCGAGGACAAACCGTGTCCAAAGCTCCAGATCCTCGGTACAGGTGCAGGTTTTGTCATACCCGAGGGAACGGATCACCTCTGCCTTTGCGATAATACCGGGATGGAGGATGGGGTTGGTCACGAAAAGGCGGGCCTTTACGGATTCCCCATCGGTTCTGCCGCCGCAGCCGCCGGAGGAGATG
>JAZQUQ010000129.1:0-4318 GCA_045631365.1 Eubacteriales bacterium
GTTGTTGTACACTCTGTAATAGGTATACGCGACCGGATCTTCCGGGTCCTCATCTTCGTAATAACCTTCTCCTCCGTCAAAAGGAGTTTCGGTGTAAACGAGGATAAGGCCTTCTTCAAAATCGATCATATAGTCTTCAAATTCAGCGTAATCGTCCCCCAACACAAGGATAAACTCCCAGTTTTCACCGTCGTTGGAGCCTTCCAGCGTACAGCCGTGGAGGCAGTGCTTTCTGTCGGGAGTGCCGTCAGCATCTCGGTCGGGAGCAACAAAAATTACTTCGGTCAGAATTGTGGGATTGTCAAATCGAACGCCGAACCAATACTCATCGCCGCCTTCCACGCCGTAGTTGATGATGGTTGACATATCCTCGTCAAAGCCGTATTCGGGAATACCGATGGGCATATCCATATCACCTTTGATATACTCGTCGGCGATCAGTCCGAGATTAACGCTCTCGGGAGCATCCAAAGCGGTAACTGCCGCTTCGGCATAGGCAGAAGTCGCCGCACAGGAAAGAAGGAGTGCCGTCAGAATCATTGCAAATATTTTTTTCATGGTTATCCTCCAAAAAATAAATTTCCAAGGGTTCCGAGCAAGTAAGGCCACTGCGTAAATCCGTCCGCTCTTCCCACCGTAAAAAAATGAAAACCTTTACGATATTCTACCATATTCCTCATGTTTTTTCAAGAAAAAAAACAAAACACTCTTCGTTATTTTTTACAATCTTTATACGCCTTTCTTGTGTATATTATCCTTCTCACCGTTTTTCCCGCATAAACAAAACAGACCGCCGCACTCGGGAAAATCCCGAAATGCGACAGCCTGAAGCCATCCGTTATACCTGTGTTTCCAGACAGAATTCTTCTTCCGCTGCACCTTCCGCAACGGCACGGGCCAACTCTTCCTCGTAAGCTCTGAGAACGGATTCCTCAAGCTCTGTACGGAATTCGGCGTTGATGGGATGAACGATATCACGGTACGTACCGTCGGGGTTCTTTCTGCTGGGCATAACGATGAAGTTTCTTTCTCTGACACTGATCACCTTGATATCGTGAAGTGCCAGCTGCCCGTCGAAGGTAACCGAAACGATGGCTTTCATCGGTCCCTCTTCAAAGAGCTTTCTTACTTTGATGTCGGTAATAATCATACCAATCCTCCTGTCGCTTGTGACAATGTAATGTATGATCTGCAAAATACCGGAACGTAAAAGACCAATCTCAAACCGCAAATATATCCCGTCGGTTCTTACAGCTGTGAATTTTGAGAAGAAATATTTCGTGTCAACCTCTTCTCCATCGAAAATACAAACCTATTATATCCTACTTTTATGAAAATAAATCATCGTTTTAATAAATAATTTTTAAAATGAATGTATCTTTTTTTGTGATTTATGATATAATATAGACATCATGCCTGTTTTTTCCTCACCATGCATAACTCTGCAGGAAAGAACAGCACTCAAATCGATTTACATAAAAGACCGAACGGGAGGTTAGCGTGAAAGATACGTAAAGGCTATACTTTACATGCAGCCGTTTCACGCAATAAAATTTCTTTGAAAACGGGGGCAACCGTTTTCAATCCCCTGCGGGGACCAAAATTTTATAAACTATTTGTATGTCACCATTGGAGACAAATGAGGTATTTTTATGGCATTACCAAACACGCACTTCGGGGTTCAGCATATCGCATCCTTGATGAAAGGAACGAAACACGTTTTCTTTGACGGAATCGGCGGAGTCAGTATGTGTTCCCTTGCCCAAATCTGCAAAAAAGCGGGACATACCGTCTCCGGCTTTGACCGCACCCCCTCCCCCATCACCGCAGACCTTGAGGCAAAGGGGATCACCGTTTATTACGACGCAAAAGAAGAAAACGCGGCGGGCGCGGACGTTCTGGTCTACACCCTCGCCATGCCTGCGGACAGCCCCGCTTACGTTTACGCAAAAGAGCATGATATCCCCTGCATTTCGAGAGCCGATTTCCTCGGTTACATCATGTCGGGCTACACCCGCCGCCTCGGAATTGCGGGTACCCACGGCAAAAGCTCCACCACGGGAATGGTTTCCCATATTCTCGTCTCGGCAGGCGTGGATCCCACCGTGTTCAACGGTGCGCTGATGAAGGACAGCGGCAGCTACAACGTCATCGGGGGCAAAGAATTCTTCGCCTTTGAGGCTTGTGAATATATGGATTCCTTCCTTGATTTCACCCCCACCTCCGCGGTGATCCTCAACGTAGAGCTTGATCACGTGGACTACTTCCCTTCCCTTGAGAAAATCAAGGAATCCTTCGCAAAGTTCATGGCACTGACGGGAGAGGACGGCTGTGCCGTGGTAAACGGAGACGACCCCAATTCCCTCGACGCGGCAAAAGGCTACCGCGGTCGGCTGATTACTTACGGAATCGAAAACACCACCGCGGATTATACCGCATCGGACGTAACCACGGAAGGCGGACTCCCCGTCTTTACCATCTTGTACAAAGGAACCGTTCTTGCCAAAATCCGTCTCCGTGTTCCGGGAATTCACAACATCAGCAATGCCCTTGCGGCGTGTGCGGTCTGCCATTGGGCGGGCATTCCGGCTGACGCTGTTGAGTTGGGCTTGAACACCTATGAAGGCGTGGGCAGACGAATGGAAAAAATCCTCACTACCCCCGCCGGTGCCGATGTTTACACAGACTACGCCCACCATCCCACGGAAATTCGGACAACCCTTGCGGGAGCCTGCGGATTGGGACATCGGAAGGAAAAGGTCATCTTCCAGCCCCACACCTTCTCACGGACCCACGAGCTGGCTGACGATTTCGCAGCCGCCTTTGCGGAATCGGATGCGGACGAGATCATCCTGTGCGACATCTACCCTGCGAGAGAAACCAATATTTACGGTGTTTCCTCGGATCAGCTGGCAGACGCCATCCGTGAAAGAGGCAAAAAATGCACCGTCATCCCCGAAATGACCACGGCAGCGATCACCGCAGACGCCGCATCGGGCGAAGGGGACATGATCCTCATCATGGGCGCGGGAGACGTGATCAAAGGCGCGGATCAGTTGAGGAAGATGTATAAAAATTGAGTAACTTCATCCAAACAGCTGTGTTTTTTCACGGCTGTTTTTTGTATTCCCTTGCATTAGCGGAAAACCTATGCTATAATGAGGAAGGAAGAATAATAACAACGTGTTTCACGAAAACCAAAAGCACTTTGTTATTACATATCAACAACTTTTCACACATAAAGGAGAAAGACAGCATGAAACTCTTGAAAAAGGCAGCCCTTGCCGCGGTTATGGTGTGCGTAATGGTACTCTGCACCATATTCTGTGCGGCAAACGTCTCTGCCATTACCGATATTGCCTCCGGAAAATGCGGCGACAGCATCACATGGGTTCTCTACGACAACGGTGACCTTGTGATCCACGGAAAAGGACCCATGTGGATTTGGAACTGGAACAACAGTCCTTGGCAAGACAACAAAAGCGACATTAACTCCGTTACCATCTCGTACGGAATCACCACCATCGGCTCTTGTGCCTTTGCTGACTGCAGAAACCTCACAAACGTAACCCTCCCTGACAGTATCAACAAGATTGATCGCAACGCATTCAGCGATTGCACCGGCCTCACAAGCATCACCATCCCCGACAGCGTGACCCATATTGGCTCTCATGCATTTTCATATTGCTACAATTTAACTCAGGTAACCCTCGGTGCAAATCTTTACGGATTAGATGCTTTCGCATTTATAGGCTGCGATAATTTGAAAAGCATCTCCGTCAGTCTCAACAATCCATACTACCTCTTTGATGAGTCGGGAGTTTTGTTCAACAAAGATAAAACCGTACTGGTTCAGTATTTTGGTGACAATACCGCCACCTCCTACACCATCCCCGCCGATGTTTCGGTCATCGGCATAGCTGCATTTTCAGGATGCGGACTTTCATCCATAACCATCCCCGAAAGCATTACCACAATCTGCAATGATGCCTTTTCCTCCTGCCAAAACCTCACAAATATAGTCATCCCCAACGGCGTTCAGTATATCAATTCTTACGCCTTTGACGGCTGTTTCAACCTCACAAGTGTCTCCATCCCCGCAAGCGTTACGGAGATTTCATGGGGTGCCTTCTGCCGCTGCGCCAATCTGGCAAACATTACGGTGGATGAAAACAATTCCGTATTCTATACCAACGAAGCAGGTGCACTGGTCAACAGACAAACCAAAACCCTGATTCAGTACCCCAACGCAAATCCGAATCCCTCTTACACCATCCCCAACGATATCACCAACATTGAGCTGCATGCCTTTGAAAAC
>JAZQUQ010000130.1:0-2454 GCA_045631365.1 Eubacteriales bacterium
TTTCTCCCCGAGATGGGCATCGGCAAAGCGGTGGAGGGTATCCAGCATGACCTCGTCGTTGTCAATTTCGGGGACAATAGTGAAGTGGATCAGCTTGGAGTATTTGGTAGCGGAGATGGCATACCGTCCGAAGGCATAGGACTTCACCCCATACTGTTCGTGGAATGCTCTCGCAATATTGTAGCAATTTAAGTCTGCGCCCAAAAGAACGGGCGTGATGGTCGTATTCATATTCATTCTCTTTTCCGTCGGTATTTGAGGAATACCTATATTTGATCGTCAAAATATATTTTTCATAGTATGGGGTTTGGGGACAATGTCCCCAATGGGGGTATGGGGGGAATCCCCCATCGTCGTCCCCGCCCCCTTTAGCGTTCCATAAATTGTTTATGCCAGGTGAGGAAGGTATATGCGGTCCAGATTTTTCTTTGGTTGTTCATTTTGCCTTCCTTGTGGTCGTTGAGGAGTCGCATCAGTCCGTCGGGATCGAAATATTCCGCGGCGGCGTCGGAGGTGAAGGCAGACTTCACGATATTGTAGTATTTTTCTTCACGGAGCCACGCACGGATGGGTACGGGGAAGCCTTTCTTCGGTCTGTGCGCCCATTCGTCGGGGAGGGTTTTGTTGGCAGCAGAACGGAGAACGGCTTTGGTGTATTGAGGTGTGATCTTGTATTCGGCGGGGATGGTCTGCGCTTCTTCCATGACCACGCGGTCAAGGTAGGGAACACGAAGCTCCAGAGAATGTGCCATGCTCATTTTGTCCGCCTTCAGGAGGATGTCTCCGGGGAGCCACAGATGCATATCCAAATACTGCTTTTTCTCAAGCTCGCTGAGACCCTTTGCGCGGTCGTAGATGGGATCGGTCAGATCACGGACAGAAAGCCCGTTTTTGTATTTGCCGCGGAGGATGTCCACCGCTTCGGATTCGGGGAACACAAGAGCCTGTCCGATGAAGTAATCCTCGGGTACGCCGCTTCCCTTGACGATGAAGTCGTGACCCTTGAAATAGGGGAGGGCAGAGGCAATTCCCGCAGCACCCCGTCTGAGGAACGCGGGGAGCTTTTTGTACTTTCGCATCATGGGGGATTCGTCGTACCATTCGTAGCCTGCGTAAATTTCATCCGCACCCTCGCCGCTGAGAACCACCGTAACGTGTTCCTTCGCCAGCTGGGCAAGGAAGTAGAGGGGTACGGAGGAGGGGGTGGACTGAGGCTCATCCATATGATATTGAATGGTGGGGAAGGCGTCAAAGCATTCGTCCGCGGTGATGTGCTTGAGGAAGTTTTCCACACCCAGACGGCGGGAAAGCTCCTTTGCTTCTCCCGTTTCGTCGAAGTTTTCAAAATCAAAGCCCACGGAGAAGGTGTCGTTGGGCATGAGCGCCGCTGTGATATAGCTGGAATCCACACCGCCCGACAGGAATGCGCCCACCTTTACGTCGCTGATGCGGTGGCTGTTCACCGATTCGTTGATTCTGGCGTCCAGCATCTCCACCGTCTCGTTGTAGGAAAGGGTGGATTTTTTTGTGAAGTCCACGTCCCAGTAACGGCGCTTTTCCATCTTGCCTTCCCGCCATGTGAAGCAGTGACCGGGGAGGAGCTTGTACGTTCCCTTGAAGAAGGTTTCCTCCGTGGCGGAATACTGGAAGGTCAGATAGGGTCGGAGGGCATCGGGATTCACCTCACAGCGGAAGTCGGGATGTTCGAGAAAGCTCTTGATCTCCGAACCGAAGATGAGGGTGTTTGCTTTCGGGATGGTATAATAGAAGGGCTTGATGCCGAAGGGGTCGCGGGCGCCGAAGAGGGTGCGGGTCTTTTCGTCCCAGATGACGAACCCGAACATACCGCGGAGCTTTTCCACCAGCTTTTCGCCCCATTCCTCGTAGCCGTGGATCAGAACCTCGGTGTCGCACCGTGTTTTGAACACATGTCCGCAGGCGATCAGGGTGTCACGAAGCTCCATGAAGTTGTAAATCTCCCCGTTGAACACGATGACAACGCTGCCGTCCTCGTTGTACATGGGCTGGGAGCCGTCCGCAAGGTCGATGATGGAGAGGCGGCGGAATCCGAGGGTAACGGCATCCGTGTCCGTCTCACCGCTCAGGTGAAATCCCCCCGAGTCGGGACCGCGGTGGATGATCCGTTCCGCCATCTTGCCGATGACCTCTTTTCTGTTCTGTATCATTCCGGTGAAGCCGATAAAACCGCACATATCTGAAGCCTTTCTGTTTGTTTTCTGTATGTAGAACCCGCCGATGCGGATAAATTTATTCCATTATATTATTATATCACAATTTGCATCCGAAATAAATAGCTGAATTGAAAATAAGCGGAATTTTCCGAAAAAAACCGCTCCGGAAGTCCACTCGCTCTGTGAAAAGGGGATTTTGAAAGGAGGAGGGATATTTCGGAACGGCAGACACATTTGATTTGTGTACATTTGAAAAGATGGG
>JAZQUQ010000131.1:0-6742 GCA_045631365.1 Eubacteriales bacterium
CCCGAGACAGCCGCTCCCGAGACAGTCGTTCCTGCAGCCGACCCTGCCGCAGAAAACGATTCCGTTGCTCCCCAGACTTTTGACTTCGGTGTGGTCGCAGCCGTTGCTGCCGCAGTTTCCGCTGCAGGTTATGTGGCTGCAAGAAAGAGAAAGTAATTCTGCGGAATCCGATCCGATGATTTTCCCCATTCCCCATTGCGGGAGTGGGGATTTTTTATGGAGAAAAACGCGGTTCATCTGCAGTTGTGATTTTTGCCGAAAATCTTAACAAAAAATAGGTTCTCGGACGGTTTTCTTCTATGCAAAAGACAGGAATTTTCAAAAAATGAAAAAAATCTCCATAAACTCTTTCTTTTATCTCGATTTTATGCTATAATGAACCGATAACTTGTGGGCATCTATGCGATAGTTGCGTCCGTTTGGGATCGAAGCTTGATGTTTTATGTATATCAGGCATGATTTTGTATCAATCTTATTATGTAAAAAGCCAATTTGAATATTTACGGGGGAGAAAGATATGCCAAGAAATGAAAGTATCAAAAAAGTTCTTCTTATAGGTTCGGGACCCATCGTTATCGGACAGGCCGCCGAGTTTGACTACGCCGGTACACAGGCTGCAAAGGCTCTGCGGGAGGACGGTATCGAGGTTGTTCTTGTCAATTCCAACCCCGCTACCATTATGACAGACTCTGCTATGGCGGACAAGATCTATCTTGAACCGCTGACTCCCGATGTGATCAAGAGAATCATTCGTGAGGAAAAGCCCGACAGCCTTCTCGGTACCCTGGGCGGACAGACGGGTCTTAACATCTCCATGCAGCTGGAAAAGGAAGGCTTCCTCAAGAAGCACAACGTCCGTCTTCTCGGCGTTGAAACCGACACCATCGACCGTGCCGAAGACAGACAGCTTTTCAAGGAAACCATGGAGAAGATCAGCCAGCCTGTGATTCCTTCCGATATCACCACTACCGTTGACGGTGCGGTTGCTCTTGCCAATCAGCTGGGTTATCCCGTAATTGTTCGTCCTGCGTTCACCCTCGGCGGTACAGGCGGCGGTATTGCGGCAACCGAGGAAGAGCTTGTTGTCATTGCGGAAGGCGGTATTGCTGCTTCTCCCATTCATCAGATTTTGATCGAAAAGTGCGTTTCCGGATGGAAGGAAATCGAGTTTGAGGTTATCCGCGACAACGCGGGCAACGCCATCACCGTTTGCTCCATGGAAAACCTTGACCCCGTCGGAATCCACACCGGTGACAGTATCGTTGCCGCACCTGCTCTTACCCTTGCAAAGAAGGAATACGATATGCTGAGCAATGCTGCGCTCTGCATCATCGATGAACTGAAGATCACCGGCGGCTGTAACGTACAGTTCGCGCTGGATCCCAACAGCTTTGATTACGCGGTAATCGAAGTTAACCCCAGAGTTTCCCGTTCTTCCGCCCTTGCTTCCAAGGCAACCGGTTATCCCATCGCCAAGGTTGCGGCAAAGATCGCCATCGGCTATAACCTTGACGAAATCCCCAACAAGGTTACAGGCACCACCACCGCCTGCAACGAGCCTGCTATCGACTACGTTGTTGTAAAGTTCCCCCGCTGGCCCTTCGATAAGTTCGTGTATGCAAGCCGTAAGCTGGGTACACAGATGAAGGCCACCGGTGAGGTTATGGCAATCGGTCAGACCTTTGAATCTGCTCTCATGAAGGCAGTTCGCGGTGCGGAAATCGGCATGGACTGCATGAGCCACGAACGCTACAAGGAACACGCTGACAGCGAATTCGTTGACCTCATCAAGGGAAGCACCGACGAGCGTCTGTTCTTCGTTTACGAAGCCCTGAGACGCGGCGTGCTGACTGCAGAAGAAATCTTCAATATCACAAAGATCGACCGCTGGTTCCTCAAGAAGCTGACCAACCTCTGCGAGATGGAAAATGCACTGGAAGCTGCAGGTCAGAACCTTACCGAAGAGCTTTACAAGAGTGCAAAGCTCATGGGTTACCCCGACAAGACCATCAGCCGTCTCTGCGGAATGGAAAAGCTGCCCTATAAGATGGCGGCAGGCTTCAAGACCGTTGACACCTGCGCGGCAGAATTCAAGGCGGAAACACCTTACTTCTACTCCTCCTACGACGGAGACGACGAAGCGGCTCCCTACCTTGCCGATCACAAGAGAAGCGAAAAGGGTACCGTTATGGTTATGGGCTCCGGTCCTATCCGTATCGGTCAGGGTATCGAGTTCGACTACGCTTCCGTACACTGCGTATGGGCGCTGAAGAGTGCGGGCTACGACGTTATCATTGTAAACAACAATCCCGAAACCGTTTCCACCGACTTCGATACAGCGGACAGACTGTATTTCGAACCCCTTACTCCCGAAGACGTTGAAAATATCGTAAGAATCGAAAAGCCCGTTGGAGCTGTTGTAGCATTCGGCGGTCAGACCGCAATCAAGCTGACCAGACACCTCGACAAGATGGGCGTAAAGATTCTCGGTACATCTCCCGATATGATCGACTGTGCGGAAGACAGAGAGCGTTTCGATGAGCTTCTCACCAGATTCGACATCAAGCGTCCCGCAGGCGACACCGTTATGACAACCGAAGAGGCTCTTGCAACCGCAGACCGCCTCGGCTATCCCGTTCTCCTTCGTCCTTCCTACGTGCTTGGCGGTCAGAACATGATCATCGCCTTCAACGAATCCGATATCAAGGAATACATGGCAATCATTCTGGCACAGGGTATCGAAAACCCCGTTCTCGTTGACCAGTACCTCATGGGTACCGAGCTTGAAGTAGACGCAATCTGCGACGGCGAAGATATCCTCATCCCCGGTATCATGGAACACGTGGAACGTACCGGTGTACACTCCGGTGACTCCATCGCCATCTATCCTTCTCAGCATATCGACGACGAAATGCGCGACTATATCGTAGAGCATACCAGAAATCTGGCACTGGCTCTTGAGACAAAGGGTCTCATCAACATCCAGTACCTCATTTACAAGGGCGAACTTTACGTTATTGAGGTAAACCCCCGTTCCTCCAGAACCGTTCCTTACATCAGTAAGGTAACCGGCATCCCCATGGTAGACCTTGCAACCAGATGTATGCTGGGTGAAAACCTCCGTGACATGGGTTACGGCACCGGTCTTTACAAGCTGTCTCCCTACGTTGCGGTAAAGGTTCCCGTGTTCTCCTTCGAGAAGCTGGTAGGGCTGGATACTCACCTCGGTCCCGAAATGAAGTCTACCGGTGAAGTTCTCGGCCTTGCAGGTACCTTTGAAGAAGCACTCTACAAGGGTCTTACCGCAGCAGGATATCGTCTGAAGCCCAACGGCGGTGTGTTCGTCTCCGTTCGTGACACCGACAAGAGCGAAATCGGCACCGTTGTCAAGAAGTTTGCCGACCTCGGCTTCAAGATTTACACCACCGAAAGAACCGGTGCTGTTCTCCGTAAGAGCGGTATCAAGGTGACTGTCATCGGTCATATGGATGATGCGGGCGTGAACCCTGCTACTCTCATTGCGGAAGGCAAGATCAATTATATCATTTCCACCTCTTCCAAGGGCAGAGACCCCAAACGCTCCAGCGTAAGAATGAGAAGATTGGCTGTAGAACACGCAATTCCTTGTCTGACCTCTCTGGATACAGCAAGTGCGGTTGCAGACAGCATTGCCAGCCGCTGGAATGTACATTGCACCGAGCTTGTTGACATCAACAACCTCCGCGAAGGCAAGGTATCTCTTGATTTCGTCAAGATGCAGACCTGCGGAAACGACTATATCTACTTCGACTGTCTCAGCAAGCCCATCGAAAATCCCGACGGACTTTCCATCGCGTTCACCGACCGTCATTACGGCATCGGTGCGGACGGAACCATCATCATTCTCCCCTCCAAGAAGGCGGATGCAAAGATGCGTATGTTCAACCGCGACGGAAGCGAAGGCAGAATGTGTGCAAACGGCGTAAGATGCGTTGCCAAGTATCTCTATGACAACGGAATCGTGCCGAAGAAGGTGATGGAAATCGACACATGGGCAGGTCTCCGTCATGCGGAAGTTACCGTGCAGAGGGGCAAGGTAACAAAGGTTAAGGTGGATATGGGCAAGGCAGAATTTGCTCCCGAGCTGATCCCCTGCATCCCCACCAAGTCCATGCTGGAAAACTCCACCATGTCCGACGGCAGAATCATGGGACTCCGTGCAAAGCTGGCAGGACAGGAACTGAAGATCAGCTGTGTATCCATGGGTAACCCCCATTGTGTGCTCTTCATGGATGACAACCCCACCATCGATCCCGCAGAAATGAATATTGAAACCCTTGGCTCCGCCATCGAAAACGATCCCATGTTCCCCGAAAGAACCAACGTGGAATTCGTTCACGTCATCGACGACCATACCCTCATCGTAAGAGTATGGGAAAGAGGTAACGGCGAAACCTACGCTTGCGGTTCCGGTGCGTGTGCCGCTGTTGCAGCTGCCATCGAAAACGGCTTCTGCAAGGCAGACAAGCCCATCACTGTACACCTCAAGGGTGGGGATCTCATCATCGACTACGATGAAAATGGCGAAATGTTCATGACAGGCGAAGCGGTTGAAGTATTCCGCGGAACCGTTGAAATCTAAATAATCTTTTATAACAACAATGCAAGCCTTCTTCGGTACTAACCCAAGGAGGCTTGCGTAATATATGAGGTTTTCTATGAATCAACAACTCAAAAAGCTGAATTTATGGGGGAAGCCCAAAAAGGTTTCGGTGCCTGAGGTTGTCCTTCATCTTATTTTCGGATGGCTCTTTGCCGTGGCGTTGGAAATCCTTCGCCTTCCCGCGGAATTGCGTGACGTGGCGGGGCTGGAGGGGCTGGCTGCCATGTCCCTCGGTCGGGTAATTGGGATTACCTTGTTCACCGCCGTTGTTCTGACGGTCCTCTCCCGATTTGCGGATTTTTCTTCCCTTGAACGGATCGGCGTGCTTGCTGCCTTTGTCACCTCCGCCAATCTGACTTTGCAGAAGTCCTTTACCATGCCGTTCCTTACCTTCTGCTCGCTGATTATCCTCGTCCTTGCCGTGTACTGCATCATGGGGCGGAATGAGGATGCACTTCCCGAGTCGGGGGAGAAAGCCCATTGGGGATGGGCTATCGTTGCCGCTGTTCTCGGACTTTCCTTCCTTGCCTTTGTCAGCGCGTGGACGGTTGGACGGTATCTGACCTTCAGCACCCCCACCTTTGACTTCGGTATCTTTGCGCAGATGTTCTACAACATGAAGGAAACGGGTCTCCCCATGACTACGGTGGAGCGGGACGGACTGTTGTCCCACTTTGCGGTTCACGTATCCCCCATTTACTACCTGATGCTTCCTTTCTACGCCATTTTTCCCGATCCTGCTACCCTTCAGGTACTGCAGGCGCTGGTGCTTGCTTCGTCGGTGATTCCCCTGTGGCTTCTTGGCAAGCATTACGGTCTGACGGGCGGGCAGAGAACCTTGCTTTGCGCGGTTCTTCTCCTGTTTCCCGCACTTTCCGGCGGCACAAGCTACGACCTGCACGAAAACTGCTTCCTCACCCCGCTGATCCTTTGGGTTCTGTACGGTCTGGATAAGAAAAGCATCGTCGTTTCCGCCATTTCTTCCGTCCTTCTCCTGATGGTGAAGGAGGATGCCGCCATGTACATAGCGGTGATTGCGCTGTTCTCCGTTGTCCGTTGTCTCCTTCGTCTGAAGAAAGGGGAACGGAGCGAGATCAAGGAGCTTATTATGAGCGGTTCTGTGCTGGGTGTGGCCTTGATCTGGTTCTTCGCCGTAACGGGATACCTTGCAAGCAGCGGGGACGGTGTTATGACCTGGCGCTACAGCAATTTCATGTACGACGGCTCCGAGTCGCTGATGACGGTGGTAAAGTCCGTGATTCTCAACCCCATGAAGGCGATTTTTGAGTGCGTGGATGCGGATAAGCTGAAGTTTATCGGACTGACCATGCTGCCGCTTCTCGGACTTCCTTTGCTTACAAGACGGTACGAACGGTACATTCTGCTGATTCCTTATCTCCTTGTGAATCTGATGTCCGACTACCAGTATCAGCATGATATTATGTTCCAGTACACCTTCGGTACCACCGCGTGCCTCGTTTACCTTGCTGCGGTGAACCTTGCGGATCTGAAGCTGGACCGTGCCAAGGCAATCTCCCTTGTTTCGGCGGCTGCCATTGGAGTTGGCTGCTTCAGCTGCGTCATTTATCCCACGGCGATTGATTATGCCAAGCGTGCGGAGGAAAAGAAAGAGTATTACGACAGCATCCGTGCCGCATTGGACGTGATTCCCGAAGGAGTTCCCGCAGCGGCAACTACCATGTATACCTCCTATCTTTCCGACCGTGAGGTTCTGTATGACGTAAAGCATTCGTCCACGGAACACGTTCTTGAGGCAGAATACATGGCGCTGAACATACCGACCGCCAGCTACTATAAAAAGTACGCAACGGAAGGCAAAAATGACGGCTACGCCAATTTTATCAAGCTTATTGAGGAAAAGGGGTATGAGCTGATCGAAAAGGTGGACGGCGTTCTTGTGATTTATAAGAAGAAGTAAGATTACAAAAAAAGATACAGATTCTGCTGAAAGATTGTAGAATCTGTATCTTTTGTTTTTTATGGGGGAGTACAAAGTCCAAGACGAGATTATAATAAACCGAATCCTTTTAAATAGAGCAAATTTTGAATAATCCATTGTCCCTTCCACCAATTCTTGCT
>JAZQUQ010000132.1:0-3000 GCA_045631365.1 Eubacteriales bacterium
ACGTACTTTTCCGCCTGCTGAGCGCCGACGGTAACAAGCTGATCTTCGGTCATGCCGAGATAATTGGTGAGAAAATCGGAGAATTCCACCCCGTAGGAGGCTGCGGTCTGCTGCACGGAGGTCACCACGATTTCATAGTAGCGATCCACCTCACCGGCGGGATAGGCATGCACGGTGGAAGCATCCATCACCAGATTCCAAAGGAGCTCGTTCCGTTGGTTCTGCACCAGATATTTCTTCTGAAGAGCAAGGTATTCGCGGATCGCCTTTTGGAAGGTCTCCACGTTCTCATAACCGATGTTCTCTCTTACAAAGGAGTCGGTCAGCTCGGGAGTAATGATATCCGTTCCCTTGATGTGGCTGATGGTGCAGACGAAAGTCGCGGTCTTTCCCGCAAGATCCAGATTGGAATAAACCTTGGGGAACGTCACCTCAAAGGAGAACTCCACCCCCGGCATCTGACCCACAAACGCGGAGCCGAAGCCGTCGATGTATCCCGTTCCTTCTGCTGCGGTCACTTCCGCACTTTCTGTCGAGCCTCCCTCAAAAGCCACGCCGTCCACGTACCCTGCGTAGCTGGTCACAACGGTTTCCCCTTCCAGCACGGCACGGTCGGTGATTTTTTCGGTATACGCGTAGCTTGCCATAATGGAATCAAGCTCTGCCTGATATTCCTCTTCGGTCAGCACGTCGGAGGGCACGGTCACAGCAAGACCCTTGTAGTTGCCCACGGTGACGTAAGGACGCAGATCGTTCCCCATGTAATCGAAGGGGGTTCCGTCTGTGGTGCTGCTTGTATCTGCGGCAATGGTCTCTGCTGCATTGGGCTCAGTATTTTCCACTTCGGTCCCTTTTCCGCAGGACACAGCCGAAGTAAGCATAAGGGCAGCCAACACTGCCGCTGCAAATTTCTTATTCACAATGTTTCTTCCTTTACCTATGTATTGCCGCTGTGGTACGGCTCCGTTATTATAGCACAGAAATGTGTTCTGTGCCTGTTTTCGGAACAATGTTTACAAAATCACTTGAAGTTTTTTGTAATAAATTCACCAAAAACCCTGTTTACGGGGTATTTTCCATCCGCCGAGGGCTGATTGAGGTACTCGCCGTGACCGAATCCCTTCATCACTTCACGGGTAATCCGATGGGGGCTGTAGCCGAATTCCAGCATGGTTTCCATCAGAAGATCGTTCTGGGGACCGATGCCGGGGTTCTCCCGTTCCGCGGTCACGAGGAGGACGGGGGGGCGTTTTTCTGCGCGGTTTTCCGCAGAGGCGAGCACGTCCAGATAATACATGGGAGCAGCTTTGTCAATGCGGATTGCCCTTTGGTCGATGCACCGTTCGTTCAGCACGCTGAAATGGGTGGTAGGCTGACCGCCGTCAAAGAGGAAGCCGTCGAAGAGATCGGGAGAGAGGACAAATTCTCTCATATAATCGGGGCAGAAGTACAACATCATGGCGATATACGCCCCCGCCTCCGATCCGCCGATATAGAACCGATTGAAAAGGCCCGTGTTCTTTCCGTAATTCCACACGAATTCCGCCGCACGGCCCGCATCGTTGAGGAAATCGGGATACTGGGCATAGGGATACATCCGATAATCCACGGAAGCCACGGCAATACCGTATTCCGCCGCCAGGGACGGGATAAAATCCGCACTTCTGCCCCCCGAGGCAAGGTCTCCGCCGTGGAAATAGATCAGCACGGGAACGGCATGGCTGGTTTTGGGAATGGTAAAATCCACGAGGCATTGGGAAGGATACAGCTCGTCGTAGACGTTATCGTTCACTTTTATGATATCGTACATCAAAATTCCCCCTTTTTCTCCCTTATCCTTTCCAGTATACCATTTTTTTCCCGCCTCGTCAAGTTTTCCCCGGATTTTTCCCTTCCCGACGTAGAAAAACCGAGGACTCATCCCCTGCGCTTTCGTCAATACTGCCAAATACCGACACTTGTTTTGTGAGCTATGCACAAAAACCGATTTCTCCTTCCCTCTCCGCGGTAAAAACTTGCCCTGTTTTCACCAAAACGGAAGATTTGACAAATCGGGGCGTCGGTGGTAGAATATCACCGTAAGAAATATGATATCAATTCAACCGTATGCGTACGGTCCGTGTAATACGGGAAAGAGGTAAATTATGCAATATTTAGTCGACACCGCCAATCTGAACGCCATCCGTCATTGCTGCAAATACTATCCCATCACGGGTGTAACAACCAACCCCACCATTATCGCCAAGGAAAAGACCGATTTCAAGGAACTCCTCTGCGGCATCCGTGAAATCATCGGCCTGAAGCGTGCCCTCCACGTTCAGACCACAGCAGAAACCGCAGAAGATATCCTTGCGGAAGCAATCATGCTGAAGTCCATGGTAGGCGGACAGTTCTTCATCAAGATTCCGATTACCGCAGAAGGTCTCCGTGCAGCCGCCATGTGCAAGGAAAACGACATCGGCGTTACCATGACCGCTATTTTCACCCAGCAGCAGGCACTGATCGCCGCTATGGCAGGTGCGGATTACGTAGCTCCCTACGTCAACCGTCTTGACAACATCGTATCCGACGGTGTCAACGTTGTATCCGAAATCATCGATATTTTCAATACCTACAAGCTCCCCGCAAAGGTTCTCGCAGCCAGCTTCAAGACCGTGGAACAGGTTCACAAATGTGCTCTGGTTGGAACCCACGCCATCACCGTCAACCCCGATCTCTTTGAGTCCCTCATTTTCCACCCTCTCACCAACACCGCCATCCACTCCTTCTCCAACGACTGGGAAAACGTGTACGGCGAACAGAAGGTGCCCGAGCTTTTGAAATAAGGAATTTGATTCTTATAAACCCAATACAGCAAAACCTCCCATGGCAGTTTTTCATTCTGCCACAGGAGGTTTTTACTGTTTTTCAGACGTTTCTCTTATAATTTCCCGGGGTGTCACATTTAGCAGGGGAGGGAGAAAAACTTTTTGCAAAAAGCTTTTCTCCCTCCCCTGCACC
>JAZQUQ010000133.1:0-4830 GCA_045631365.1 Eubacteriales bacterium
GACAGGATTGTGAACAATATTCCCTCTGCAGGAAAATGACGGAATTTGATTTTCTGGCGACGTGGGGAAAATTCATACATTGCACATAATATATTATCGAAAATAATCTATGTTGTCAATGAAATCCGTGATATAATAAACCAGATAAACGTTTGGCGGAAGATTTACTTTGCCAAAGCGAAAGGAGGAGGGAGAATGACGAGATTTGGCAGAAAAAACAGTTGGAAAAAGCTTGACAATGCGGCAAAGATTTTTCCGGCACTTGTATCCCCCGAGGATACCGAGGTTTTCCGAATGTCCTGTGTTTTGAAGGAAGACATCGTCCCCGAACTCCTTCAGAAGGCCCTGGATTCCACCATGGAGGAATTTCCCTCCTTCCGTGAGACGGTCAGCCGAGGGATGTTTTGGTATTATCTGGAGGACAGCGGAAAGAAGCCTGTAGTTCATGAGGAAACCAATACTCCCCTTCAACCGTTGTACAACAAAAATACCCACGGTTTGCTGATCGATGTATCTTACTATAAGCAGCGGATCAATTTTGAGGTGTTCCACGCGCTCTGTGACGGGACGGGGGCTGTGATGTTTCTGCGTACTCTGACCGCACATTATCTTTGCCTGCGGTACGACCTTCCCGTGATGAAAATGAATCTGGGGATTGATTCCACCGTTCGGGAAATGGAAGCGGACAGCTTTGCACAGCATTATGAGAAAGAGAAAAAGAGAGGGAACGGCCTTGGACTCAACGAGTTCCTGGGAGACGACAAGAAACGGCGGATTTACCGCTTCAGTGAGCCGAAAACTCCCGATTTCCGACAGCTTGTGACGGAGGGAGAGGTGAGCGTCAGCACCGTGAAAAAAGCTGCAAAGGCGTATGGTACAACCTTGACCGTCTTTCTCACCGCGGTTCTGATCTCCGCCATTTACTCCACCATGGAGCCGAGAGATCGGAAGAAGGCGGTAGGGATCACCATTCCCGTTAATTTGAGGAATTATTTTGAATCAAACACCGCACGAAATTTTTTTGGAGTTATCCACGTGATCTACGATTTCGGAAAACACGGTGCGGAGTTCGACGCCATTATCCGAAAGGTAAGTGCCGTTTTCGCACGGGAGCTGACCAGGGAGAATCTTGAAAAGAAGATTGCTTCTCAGGTTGGCTTGGAGCAGAATTTCTGGATTCGTACCGTACCGCTGTTTATTAAGGATATCGCCATGGGAATTTCCCAGCGGGTTGCCATGAAGCGGAGAACCATCTGCTTCTCCAATGTGGGGAAGATTGAAATGCCCGAGGAGCTTTCCTCGTACGTAGACCGCTTTGAGGTGTTCAACAGCAGCTCCTGCCGCCAGGGATGTATGTGTTCCTATGAAGATAAGCTGGTCATTGCCTTTTCGGGTATTTTTGCAGAACACGACGTTGAGAGGGCCTTCTTTCGGATGCTTGCCGGTTTTGCGGCGGATTTGGGTGACGAAAAAGGGGTAACGGTAGCGGCCAATTATTCCGCAAAGGAGTTTGACGACCGATGATGAAATGTGATAACTGCGGCGTGAATATCGTAGGGGAAAGAAGCAGCTGTCCCCTGTGCGGAAAAAAGATTTCCGATGCCGTCTCAGAGGATTACGGCGTATTCCCCAAGGTGAAGGTGAAGATGTCGTATAACCTGATTGTAAAGATTACAACCTTTGCCGCCTTTGTGGCAATTCTCGTGATCAATATTATCAACTTCTCCTTTATCCCCCACCTCAGACTGTACGTCCCCCTGTCTCTCGGCGTGGGATGTGCGTGGCTGATCATTGTTGTGGGCGTGAAGAAGCGGAAGAACATCCCCAAAAATATTATGTATGAGGGGATTATCTCTGTTCTCCTTTGTCTCCTGTGGGATCAGGTGACGGGCTGGCGCGGGTGGAGTACCAACTACGTGATTCCCATTACCTTTGGTGGGCTGAACGTGTTTTACTTCGTCATGAGCTATGTGGACAGAAGCAAAAACACGCAGTACAACATTTATTTTATTATGAGCCTCATCGGAACATTGGTCTCCGTGATCCTTTGGCTCACCGGGGCTGCAGCACCTACGCCCTTTGTAACCATTCCCATCGGTGTGGGGATTTCGCTGCTGATTGCACAGTTTATTTTCCGCGGAAAGAGCTTTCTTTCCGAATTACACAGACGTTTCCACGTATAAAAGGCAGAGTGGACTGTTCGTTTTACACGGCAGCTCCCTCTGCTTTTCTGTTTGGTCGGGATGAGCGGGGAGGCAGATTTCTTTGGCTCTGTTTCCATATTTTTTGGGGTACCATTTTTCTGTGGTGTGGATTATAATATATAATAGTGAGAGGGGCAGCGGAGAGAGACCGAAGCATTCGGCACGCGGCTTCTCCGATGAGGAAAGGATTGAACAGAACCATGGAACTGATTGTGATCAGCGATTCCAAGCTGAAGGTGATGCTTTCGGCGGACGATATGCGGAATTATGAGTTGGACGGTATCAGCGGCACCCGTACGAAGGAGGCATTCCGAAACCTGATGCGGGAGGCAAAGGATCGGTGCGGATTCAACGGATTGGAGGGAAGGGTATTTGTTCAACTCTATCGCTCCAGAGCAGGGGGATGTGAGTTGTTTGTGACGAAGCTGTCAAAAGGGGAGCGGGGCTCAGATTCGGGCGCGGATTCCGGCTCAGGGCGGGGAAGGGTCGGCAAAGCGTTCGGCGGAGAAGCCTCGGACGGGACGGAATACAAACGGTGTTACGGAGACAAAACCATCAAAAGCCGCCATGTGATCTACCGCTTTGATGAAATGCAGAATCTTTTGTCCATCTGCGGTGTGCTGTTGGTGTCGGGGTACAGCGGAGGCAGTACGGCGTACACCGAGGTGGGGAAAAAAGGGTACTATCTTGCCTTGGACGAAGAAACCTTTGCGGCAGGGGAGCATTTCGGGCGGCTCTGCCCCAGTTCGTTTTATTACTACATAAACGAACATTGTGAGAAAATCTGCGGGGATGCGGTGTCGATACTGGGAAAGCTGGCGTGAGTGTCGGGATCAGCGTGAGATATTCACAAAAAACAGTTGAACTTTCCTGCAGTCCGTGATATAATCGGGAAAAATGTTATCATGGAGCGAAAAAAAGATATGGAATACGGCACATACCCTCATATTTTGAGCGACCGAGAGCAGAAGGAGTGGATTGTTGGCTGTCCCGTTCAGGTAAAGCGGGCAAAGCTGGCGATTCCCACAGCGGAAAGCGGTCCCGTGCTGTCTGCGGTGATCGTCCCCTGCGGAGAGTTTTCCGTGGAATCGGTGGAAGCATCGGTTGAATTGGAGGATTCACGGCACAAAAAGCTGCCCCTTTTGGAAAAAGCGGTTTTTACCGTGGGAGAATCGGAGGCGGTTCTTTCTGCCCCCATTGCAGAGGGTGCCGTTTATGCCTATCTTACGGTAAAGACCGTAACCTTCCGCGACGGCAATGTGTGGGAGAATGTGAGCGGCACAAAGGGGGAGGTTCTTCCCCCGCAGAAAATCATCTGGCAGACCGATCCTTTGTATGAGGGGATCCGTGCAGTCTGCAGCGGTGTTGTGGATGCGAAGTATTATCCCGATGAGCCGACAGACGGGGCGTGGCGCTGTGCCTGCGGACAGGTGAATCTCTCCTCTGGGGAGAATGATGTCTGCGGAGCGTGCGGCTGCGGCAGGGAATGGCTCAAGACTCGGTTTGACGAAGAATATTTGAAGGATGCCCTTGAAAAGCAGCAGAATCAAAAGTCCGACACCGTGCGGAAAAAGCCCAAAAAGCAGAAAAACGGGATCTCCGACAAGACGAAGTTTATTTTGATTCTGATTGCGGCTGCGGCGGTGATTACGGGAGCGGTGCTGACTCCGTACGTGGGAAAGGCTGTACGGTACTCCAAGGCAGAAGGTTATCTTGCGGCGGGGGATTATGACCGCGCCATTGAAGAATTCACTCTGCTTGAGGGATTTTCCGAGTCCAACGCCCGCCTGCAGGAGGCAAATTACAAAAAAGCCCAAGCGATGACGGGGATTGAGGATGTAAACATGGTATGGAGCAGCCGAACGCCCTGCTACAGCATTACGCCCGACGGGGTTTTATCCTTCCATTCGGACGAATACACGGGGGATTGGGGGAATTTTGTGATCCCCGACGTAGTGGACGGCATTGTGGTGAGGGAGCTTGACAAAAACTTTTTCCTGAACTGCAAAAAACTGAGAGAGGTGACCATCTCCGACTGTGTGGAGGTATTGGGGGATCAGACCTTCTTCAACTGTGAATCGCTGACCACAATCCATTTCGGGAAAAATGTGAAGACTCTTGGCGCGCGGTGCTTTATCAACTGCACGGGTTTGCAGGAGATCGTTATTCCCGACACGGTGGAGCGGATCGGGCTTCGCGCCTTCAACAGCTGTACTTCCCTGAAAGAAGTGACGTTGGGGAAGGGGATTGTGGTGATTCCCAGCTATCTCTTCAGCAATTGCGTCAGTCTTGTGACGGTGGTGCTGGTTTCTCCCGTTACGTCTGTTGGGGAATATGCTTTTGCGGAATGTACAGCCTTCAAGAAGCTGGTGTACCCCGGAACGGAGTCCGATTGGGCGAAGGTGG
Source organism: Eubacteriales bacterium (assembly GCA_045631365.1). GTDB lineage: Bacteria > Bacillota > Clostridia > Oscillospirales > CAG-272 > UMGS1696. Next base: position 4,611 of record JAZQUQ010000133.1, read on the forward strand.
AGATCGCCGACAACAACGAGGCGTTGGAACGAGCGCTTGTTGTGTTTAGGGGATAAGTTTTTTCGGGGGACATCACATGGTCCGCCGTGGATACCAAAGCGTTTTTCGACTTTTTCTTTTTATTAAAAAAAGAAAAAGTCTCGCAAAAAGAAAAGTTAACTCAGAGAAGGGGGGACGCCCCCTCTCCCGGCCCCCTACCCCCCTGATTCCCCCCTCTTTT
>JAZQUQ010000134.1:0-7184 GCA_045631365.1 Eubacteriales bacterium
ACACACCTGCGATCTCGTTGTGGGGGTAAGCCTCACCGGAGCTGCCTGCGCCGCTTCCTGTGCCGTAACGGTAGGTGAAATCCTTCACGGGGAAGGCCATCCAGCCCTTGAAGCCTGCCACGGAGGAGGCCTGCTCTACGCCAAAGCAACCGTCACCGCCGTGCTTGTACTCCTGCCAGGTATCGCTTCCCTCGGGGAGGTAGTAGAAGAACAGATCGGGAACGTTGTCACTCTCGTCGGTGGTGTAAAGATCCCCGGTGGGAGCGATCAAGCCGAAGTTAGCCTTACGGAAATCCATGTCGGTGAAATCTACCCAAACACGCAAATACGCAGTGGAGGGGAACTTATAGGTGTTCTTGTTGGCATCGGTGGCAAAGAGGTACAGACCCTGGTTGTCACGGCTGTTGCTCCAAACGTTCAACGCCGCGGAGCCGTTATAGCCGTTGTTTGCCAGCTCATAGCCGCTGTTGGAATCCCCTGCGGAGGAGTTCCAGGAACCTGCAAAGATATCGCCGTTTGCATTGCCGCCGTAGGCGAAGTTCCCGGTGGAGGGAGCGAGTGCGGACAAGGAATCAAAGTTGGTGAAGGTGCCCATAAAGTTTACGGGATTTTTGGACACGTAGTCCACCTTCTCCACCGCCGCGGTGGCGAAGGCTCCCTTGAGAGGAGCACCGGAAGTGTAGAAAACGTCGATGGGGTATATCTCTACAGTGTATTCCGTCTCAGGAGCCAAGCCGGAAAGGGTAAAGGTCAAGGTCTCGGGCATGGGCTCGAAATAGAACTCGGAGAAGTAATTGTAATCCTTCTTGTTGCCGGCTCCGTTACAGATAATTTGATAGCTATAAACGCAGTTATCATCCTTTGCCTGGGGGAAGGTGATCTCCACAGAGGACGAGGTGGTCTTCCCTACGGTGATGGCCGCGTCGGCATCGAAGGCAGGCTTTTGGTTCTCCGCCTTGCGGGCCGCGTCGGTATACTTCCAGGTGGATTTATCCTGCAGGTTATCGATCTCATAGACCAGCTGCTTGCTTCCGTCGGCAGTCTTGAAGAAATCGTCGGTGAGCAGGTTGTAGGGCATCGCACGAACGCGGTTGTCCTTGGAAACCTCTACGATGTAGAACTGAGCCGCCTGATCCGCTCCGGGAGGAACGGTGCCGTAGGTCATACCGGTGGTCATCTCAAAATACGCCAGAGTGCCCGTGCCGAAGAGGGTGTAATCCTGCTGATAGCAGGAGGCGGGGTTGTTGATAGGCCCGTGGGAGTGGCCGGAGAAGTTCAGAACTTGGCTGTACTTGGAATACAACGCGTCCAGCTGAGCGGACTGATTTGCATACCACTCGGAGCTGACGTACACGGTGTCCTTGATATGATGGTGCTGGAAGGTGATGATGGGCTTGTCCCCATCGTCTGCGGCGGCTTCCGCCAAATTCTGCTCCAGCCATTCCAGATCCTCGGAGTAATCTCCCTCGCCGTAGGTGGAAACGCCGATGAAGTGGTAGCCGTTCACCACAACGTGCTTGTTCAGCTCGGGATCCATGTTCTGGGTATAGCCGTTGACACCCCATTCCAGGTCGTTCAGGTTGCCGTAGAACTCATGGTTGCCCATAACGGTGATGAGCTGGGTCTCGTTCTTTTTGTTGGCTTCCACGATGCTCTTCCAAGCGGTATACTCGTAGGCCTGGCCGTAGTTGGTGATGTCTCCCACCGCTACGAAGGCGTCAACCTTGTCGTACTCCTGGGTCTCGGCGTAAGCGTAGGTGGATTTGAACAGCTGTGCCAAGCGCTTGGCAGAGGCGTCGTTCACCGAGGAAACGTGGTTGTCGGAGGTCACCACAAAGCGGAACACGGTCTCGAATTCCCCTAAAGTCTCCTCTGTGGCGGAGCTTTCCTCAGCCGAGGAGTCTACCCCGGAAACAGTGCTTTCCTCCACGGAAGAGTTGGTTACGTTGCCCCCGCCGCAGGCGGAAAGGCAACAGGTAGCGGCTAATAACATGGCGAGAATCTTAAGTCCTTTCATTGTTTTTTACCTCTTTCTGAAAGAAATGCGAATGCCCGAAAAATGGATCCTTCTGGTACACTTTCCGGGCAATCTTGATTAAGTTTATTGTAGCACAAAAGAAACGCGTTGTCAAGGGCGGGAGAAGGAAAGCACCGTCGCCCACCGTAGGAAAAGCAACGGCAGGAGCCGAAGGCCCTGCCGTGTGAAAAGATATGCCGTTTCTTATTTTCTGCGTTTCAGGATCAAAACGATTCCGACGCCCAAGACGATCAACGCTACCGAACAAATTACAACGATGACAGTGCTTCCCGAAGCCTCGTTTTCGGGATCCGTGATCGCAGAGCTGCCCGAGCTCTCGGTTTCGGGATCCGTAATTTCCGTGCTTTCCGACGGCTCTTCGGAAGACTCATCCGAGACATCGTCGCTTTCGTCGGGCGTTGTATCGTCCGAGATAGTTTTATCCTCGATGGTAAAGCTGTCGAGAACGAATCCGTTGATCTGCTTGGTGGTGACGACGATCTTATCATTTTGAACGGTCACCGTGGTATATGCCGGTTGGGTGGGTGTGGGAGTCGCAAGGAAGCCGATCTCCTCTTCGTATTTCCCGTCGTTTGCACCATCGTGGTTAAGCGCCGTAGAGCCGATGGTGGTATAAACCGTACCGATTCCCTTTTCGATCTTTTCATCTACCGCTTTCGTGACGATTTTTCCATCCTTCATGGGATAGGTTCTCGTTACCAGGTGGGAATGTCCCTGGAGAACAAGGTCAACACCGTATTCTTCGATAACGTCGTGGAGCCAGGGTCTGCTTTCCCCTGCTCCCAAGCGGTGATATACAGGCTCGTGGAAGAGCATAATCTTCCATTTTGCCTCCTTGTTGGCTTCCAGATCGTTGGTCAGCCATTCCCGCTGGGCATCAATGATGTGCTTATCCTGATTGCAGTAGCTTCCCGTGTTCAGCACGATAAAATGGGCGTTGCCGTAATCATAGGAATAAATCGTTTCGTCGGCATTGGCAAAAAGCTGCAAAACGTTTCCGTCGGTCACCTTGCTCTTGAAGCTTTGATCGAGAGCCGCCGTACCACCGTTGTTGGGATGGTTGAAGTGGAGATCGAAATAAAGCGGTGTGCCCCAGGAATCGTGGTTGCCGATGGCGGCAAACATTGGGGTGGACGCACCAAAGCCGTTCAACGCCTTGAAATACATATTCCACATATTCTTGTTGTTGCCGGTTTCCACAACATCGCCGGTGTGAAGAATAAACGCAGGGTCCTTGACCTCTTCAAAAGCCTCTTGATATGCCGCCATGGCGAACATGAACCCCTTGTCGCTTGAGGTCAACCCGTTCCAGGTGATCCCCTGGGTATCGCCCACGGCAACAAACGTAAATTCGTCTATGCTTTCCTTTGCGGTCTTGAACTTAAAGATCTTCGTCCAATCGGCATCCTCGTCGCCGTCCTTTTTGCCGATCTTATATTCATACTCGGTATCGGGCGCAAGAGACGAAAGATCGCACTTGAAGTAATCCTCGTCTGCGATATTCACCCTTTCTGTCTCCCGAACGGCGTCAACCGTTATCCAATCGGCCGTCCCCGCCTTGCGGTATTTAAGCGCCATGGAATCCTTTCCGATGAATGCGCTTTTGGCCGTCCAAGCGAAATTACGTGTCGTCTGTGCCTCGTCAAACGAGGTAACAAGATTATAGATCTTCGCATCTACGCCGGTATAGATCGGCTCTTGCGTCGTAAGCGTATATTCATTAACACTGCAAGATTCGTACTTTACGTCGGAGGTAATTACCTTGTTTTCGCCCGTGACGAAGCAATTGATCGCACCGCCTCCCAACAGCGTGTAGAACCCTCTGCGAACGACTTCACCCCCGGGAGAAACGACCTCAACGGTTTGCATTTCCTGATCGGGGCTGATGACCGATTCGATGTGATAAGTACCTGCCTTGTAAGAGCCCTCAACGGCTTTTCCGCCCACTTTCAAGCTGCCGTTTTCTATACAAAACAATTCGGTTCCGCCGTATTTAAGCAAAACCTTGCCGCTTCCGCTGTACTCCACCTCGGCGGTATAGACCGCTTGTTGCCCCTTCGGGATGTTTATCTCGGTGGTGCTGTCCACCTGAACGGTCATCACGCTGAGCTTAAAATTGTCAAGCTCAAAAGCTCCATCCTCGCAACGGAGGACGAGATTTGTCATTGCCGCCTTTTCGGCAACCAGATCCGTAAAGGCATTTCCGCTTCTTCCGCCTTGGATCACCACATCACCCTTTGGATCGGTAATGACCGTCGAAATATTTGTGCCCTCCCAAGAAATCGTTACGTGCAGTTGCTTGTTCAAATGCTGTGTATCCGAGAAAGTCTTGGTGGTTGCGCCAACCTTTATCACGTTGTCCTTCGTGGGCATTTCGATCAGATTATACCAGCCGCCGAATGCAATATAGATCCCGCGTGTACACACCTCACCGCCCCAATTGCTTCCGTCGCCCTTGTCGACAAGCTTCACATCAAAATCGAAAACATAGGTTTTGGCAGGGTCGTAAGCCCCGATTCCATCAACCTTTTGCCAATTGAACTTTACGCTGCTGTGTTCCTTGATCAGTAACGCGCCGTCGTTAAACGCGGGCTCCTCGGAATCGGTCCTGCGAACATCCTCAAGTCCCCAAACCCCCGACGCAGTCATGACATCGGTTTCCTTTTCAAAATCGAAGGATTGCGTATACGTTTTTTCCCCATCGCTGAAGGTTACGTTATCGATCTCCATCTCGCCGTCCTCGCAACGCCAAACCAAAAAGCGGGTGCTTGGATTGACCGTGCCGTAAACGGCGTCACTGCGGGATCCCTGTGCAATCACGTTTCCGTCCGCCGCAACGGTGGAGATAACAACTTTTTCCGAAGGTCTCCATTCAAACGTACAGTGATAGGTCTTATTCAGCACGTAGGTGGATTTGTCGTTCGTCCATCCGCCCTTGGGAAGAGAATCGGTCTTGTCACCGGCACGGATGCCGATCTGGCCCGAATAGTTGCCGCTTCGGAATTCGATCTGGTTGTAATATCCCGCAACCGCAAAATAAAGCTCTCGGTTCCAGGTTTCCGCAGCCCCCAGCGGTCGATCGTCACCGAAATCGGTAACCTTTACGTCAAAGGTTATCTTGTACGTTTTTGAAGCATCAAATTTTGAAAAGCCGTCAAGATTTTGCCAGTTGAAGCGAATCCCGTCGCCCTCGGAAAATTTCAAAACACCACCCAACGGAACAGGCGCGGTACTGTCGGCCGAGCCCTTGTCATTCCCGTCCTTAGGCGTTGAATATTCCCTTTCCCAGGCGTTGTTTCCGCCGTAAAGCCCCGATGAGCCGAAAGCCTTGTAATCAAAGGAATCAAAAAACATTTCCTTTGTCCCCTCCGCTTCCGGGGAGATCGACCCAAATCCAAATGTCTGAGCACATACAAGCAAGCAAAGAATTGCCGATAGGATCTTCTTCATAATAAGCCCTCCGCAGTATTGATCATACCGTATTTTTAAGAAGTTTAACACACCAATGTTGACAAAGCAAGCCGAATAGTGTATATATTATAGCAAGAAGTTGACTTTTTGACTTTCGGAGGAGGCTTACCATGGCAATCAAAAAAGAAGGACGTTTTACTTCCGACAACCTCGCATTTGAATTTCACAGCTATACACAACGTCAAAGCAGAGCCATACGGCAATTTCACAAGAATTACGAATTTATTACGCCCCTTGAGGGAAATTGCGTCTGTACGGTAAACGAGCGTCGTTACCGGCTTTCCCCGGGCGAATGCATCCTTTTGTTCCCTTTTCAGCCACACGAGCTGGTGCTTGCCCCCGACGCCTCCGCACAGCGAATCATATTCAACGACCACCTCATTCTCACCGTTGCACAATCCGTTGAGGGCATGATCCCAAGAGATCCTGTTTTTCGTCCCAAGAAGGAGGTTCTCGATTTCGGGCTAAAAATGCTTTTTGACACCTTCGGGGAAAACAGCCTCCCCATATCCAGAATAGCTCCGTTTGAAGACCGCATGAGGATCAAAGGGCTTTTATATATGCTGTTGGGTGACTTTCTCGCCTCCACAACGCTCATCACCGCTCCCAAAGTCGATATGGCGGCAATGGACGTGGCTCTTTATATAGCAGAAAACTTCCAAAACAACATTTCGCTGAAAGATATCGCCAAGGAAAAGGGATATAATTATCAATATCTCTCCCGCACCTTCAACAGGCATATGCATATGAATTTCAAAAAAATGCTTAACTTTTACCGTATCCACCAGGCGTTCGCCATGCTGCAGGATACCGACCTTCCCATTTCCCGCATCGCTTTTGAATGTGGCTTCAAAAGCATCCGTTCCTTCAACCAGGTCTGCCACGACGTGTTTGACAAAAAGCCTACGGAAATAAGAAATATGCGAAGGATATAAAAAAGCAAATGCCCGGAAAATGTACCAGACGCATCCATTTTCCGGTCATTCTTGATTGACTTTATGGCAGCCCCCCCCAGGGTTGTCAAGGGCTTTCCGGGAACGGCTTTCCCAAGAAAAGCCCGGACTTCTCCCGATCCAGCAGGTCGTCCAGCGGGACGGCAAGGACTTCGGAAAGATAGATCAGCTCGATATCCGTGACAAACCGCTTCCCCGCCTCGATGCGTTGAACGGCGTTCTTATCCACGTTGAGCCCGCAGATCTGGAGCATGGAAGCCAGTCTGTTTTGAGACTATTTCTTGGATTTTCTCAACCTTGCAACGTTGCGCCCGCAAATGTTGTTTTGTCCGCTTGGAGTTTTATTGATGAACATAAAGCCTCCTTTTGACATTCAGTGCTTGACTTTTCTTTTATTATATGCTACAATAGCCGAAACATGACATTCACAAAATGTCATGTTTGTCGATAAATATCAAAAGAAGGAGAAGAAAGCATGCCTCAAAACGAGCAGCGGCAGTCCGGATGCAGGATCTTCGGGAATGTGGCGGTTTTGCCTTGGTTCACCGCGGGGCACGTAGCCTTGGCAGGGGGTCTTGGAGGAACGTTTTTGGCATTGGGCGCCGTTTTTGCGGCTTGGAGCCTTTTGCCGGCAGTCGCCTTTTTTCTTTTGGCGGTGCTATGCGCTCTGCCCGGCATCCGTTCCGTGGGGATCACAGCCCCGCAGGATTGTCGAAGAACAG
>JAZQUQ010000135.1:0-5292 GCA_045631365.1 Eubacteriales bacterium
CTCCTTTTGCGTCATTTTTTCGTAAAGAGCCGTAGCGTCTTCCCGATGTGTGACAACGACACCTTCGATTTCTTCCAACGATTCAACAAGACTTTCCGAAATGGGATTACGTATGGTTTCGGTATGGATCACGTAATCCATAGTCGGTTCTTCCGGCAAAAAGGAGAAAACCGCCATCACCAGAAGAAAAGGCAATATAAACGAAATCCGCAGCGCGATGTTATCACGGTACAGGACCGACTGCAGTCGTTTCGCTGTCACTTTTCCGTAGACCCCCACATCGTTGGTCAGAAACAACTTTCCGTCGGAGATGACAGAACCGTTATTCCTACGCATTCGGTTCAAAGCCTCACCCGGGGTCTGAATCCAATACCGATGACACGCCAATGCGGTAATGATCAATGAAAGAATGGTTACGATTCCGACAATTGCGATCACGAAAACGAAAGGAATGGTGCCTGTGGCTGCATCCGTTTTGGGTAAATCAGCAAGACCGTCCATATTCCCGATCCACGAAAGATCGGCTATACGGGAATTATAGCGGTTCACAATGGCGTTTACCAATATAAGAGCCAACGGCACCGCGGTGAGCATATTGACAAACACGAGAACCAGATTCTGTATCCCTTGAACACAGCAGAAGCCGTTTTTTGACATCCCGCAATTCCGCAAGGCAGCATAATCCTTCCCACATCTCTTCAATCGGTCGGAGATCAACATGGATTCACTCACGGAAAGAAGCAGGAGCAGAACGGCTTCTGCTGAGACCAAAACCCAAACGTCGGACGACTGATCCGAGAGATTGGGGAACACATTGAGGATTCCCCCAAAACTGACGGCTGTGAAAATTGCAGTCCAAAGGATGATACCGCAGGACGCAAACGCCAAAGGCCGACGTCTTAATTCCAAAAAAGCGTAAAGTATAATTCCTTTCATGGTAATATCCTTATCTTCCTGCTACTCCCCTTCTTCCTCCGACTGTTCTATGGGAAGAACCACCGTTACGCTGTCCTCGCAGAAGTAAATATTCCGCACCATTCTATAACCGCCGTCGGAGGGGTACTCGATCACAGCAAGCTTTTCCTTCCAATCTGCGGTATAGATTGCTTCCACCTGATAGGATAACGTATGATAGAACCAATCCGGAACTTCCTTGGAGCTAACCTCCGTGAACGTAAAGAACGGTTCCCCCTGCCCTCTGTTGCTCATGTTTTTCGGCAGATCCGATACGTCGTCTGTTTCATCCGTCGATGCAAGGAGGGTTCTTGTGCCGTCAAGGGTCATGGACCAGATACGGTACGGCTCGGGATGACCTTCCTCGTTCCGTTTGTGTTCCGCGAAGGCAACCACGCCGTCTCCAACGACGTACAACTGATACGTCGAGTCCGTATACTCGGTATTTTCACCCGCTGCAAGATCGATGATGCCGAATCCGTCGGCTCCGCTGTATCCGCCGATGGTATAGACCAGGTGGGTGTCGTCTGCAAAGCCCGCCGCGGAATATCCTGTCACATAGCCAAGGGCAGCATCCCCATGGTATCCTGCATCCGCGGCATCCCACCACGACTTGCAGGTGAGGATTCTTGCCCTCTCGCCGTTTGCGTAACGGACTTCAATGCCGCCGCGGCCGTATCCGTCATCCACAACCTCATAAACAACGTATTCCCCCGTGGGAGACACAATCCTTTGCTCGTTGTACGGGTACGCCGTTTCTCTTTGAACGGATTCCACCGTCAGCTCCCCATTGCTGCAGTCCAAACGGAGGGCGTGGTTGACTTTTGTTTCATCTTTCCCCACCACGTCGAAGTCAACGAGAACAATCCCATTGTCGGTATAGTCAGCCATGGAATAGGTGAACTCGTCCGCATACTCCGCGGATGCCGCGATGGCGCCCTCAAGGGTATCGATGAGATAAAAATGAATATCCGACTTGCGATAACTTCCGTTTTCGTCCTTGCTGTTCTTTCCGTAGGTCAAATACAGTACGTGGCGGTCGTCAACCCTTATAGCATCGGTATATCCGCCCCCTTCCGAAACAGGAAGGAAGACAGAACGGAACCGAAGTCCGCCATCATTGGAAATTACGTTGATAAACCCCATCGGATTCACCACACCAACGGAAGATACCCCCGGTTGATAGCGGATTTGACTGTTCTTCACCATGGAATCGGCAAGTTCTGCTTCGTTGGGGAGCCGTTCGGTATCCTCCCTGCCCTTCAGGTGAAGATAGGCATAATGGATTTCGTCAAGGGTCAGAAGATAGAGATAATCTCTGGGATTGGTAACAGATTCGGGCGCACCTTGGGCAATCATCTGCGCCTTTATTTCGTCGGGGACTATATTGCTGTATCTTCTCGTGGGGAAGCTCCGGCCATCCGCCGTTGTGAATTCCTCGTACTGATCAATCCTCCAAACCGGAGCATAGCCCGAGAAGGCTCGGTTCAGCACGTCGGTGGGATCACATCCGTCATAGCAAAGAAGGATTTTAAAGTCCCGAACGGTCAGAACCTCCTGCCCCATGGGGAGGGAGAGCGTACCGTACCCGTGGGTAGGCGTATCGGCAGTTCGGTACACGTCGTCGCACCGATAGATGTCCACGGAAAAATCCTCGTAAGAGTCCTCGCTGAAAAGCGTTTCTTCCGTGGGGGTTGTTTCCGTTTGGATATGGGTTTCGTCGGGAACAATGGGGGGATTTTTGCTGCATCCTGCGGCAGACCCTGCAAGTGCCATCGAAAGGAACAGAATAAGAATTTTCTTCATGGTACGGTCCTCCTTTGTATGGTTTATTGATGCTTTCTTCTTTATTATGGTTTGCTGTAAGTTAGACGACAAAACAACCGGCGAAGTTCCTGTTTGGGATCAAGGGTGGACGCGGGTTTTGCGTGTTTCTCCGGTTCCATTATAGCATATTTTCGTGGGATTGAAAAGGGGGCGCGCGGCAGAATTGGGGGCGAGACGCAAAAAATAGGGCTGCTGCATGAAGGAAGTTCTTTCCCCCATGCGTCAGCCCATTTCTTATTGATAATCACTCGGTTCCGAATCGCTTCGATAGAAATCTATATACACGAAAATATGGTCATCACACTGCTTTTTCAAATCTTCGCTGTACGCATCCATGTTCCAAACCTCATTAAGGAGGCTTTCGGGGAATTTCCCTCTGATGTCCTCATCGTAATACGATCCGTCACGGGGTTCCCAGTATTCATCCAAGATGTATTCCCCGTTATCTTCCTTGGTGAATGTCAAAACGGTGGGAACATAGCTTCCGCCAATGGCAGTAGGCTCTCCGTTCTGCATGGTGTATTGCCGATGCATTACTAAAAGATAGTAAATCTCCTTTCGGATGTGATTGTCTTTGCCAAACAGCGGTGTTCCGCTTAATTCATCTGCTCCAAGCACGATATAACTGATTCCGTGCAAAAGTCCCGTGGGTTCATCATCGCGATAATGCCGATTCACAGCTCGGGATATTGCAGTTTCTACAGGATCGGGATCCATTTCTGTTAGATCAACTTCCGTTTCCGCACTTATGTCACCTGTCATTCTGAGAACCAAAGCAATGGCAGGAGCATTTACTTCAAGCCATACGGAGTCATGCTGTTGCCCCACCGAACGGGCGGATTTGAGCCATTGATCAAAGTAATCCTGCCCGTTTAGAGCATCATATGCGATGATTTCATTGTCCCTCAGCAAATTCATCATCACCGTACGCAGGATGTGACCGTGCAGTCTTGTCTTACCCCCTGCGAGAAACTCTTTGAAGATAAATTCAAGAGTTTCATAGCCGTATGCCACAAGATCGTTAAACTCGTCGGGATGTGCATGGATATAATCCTGCGGGTTGGAAGAATACGTTGGGGAGGATTCGATCACAATGAAAAGATTTAAGATTTTCGATTGGACCTGTGCTTTCACTATAGCCGCCTTCTCCTCGTCCAACAATTCCGAATGACTTGTGGCGGTTGTGAGGGACGAATCCACGCCATAACCTCCATCCGATTGAGGTACAAGGGTTACATGGATTTCGCTCCATCCCCCGTTACGGTCGATGCCATTAAATATAATGGTAACGGTACCATCGTTATCGTGCGTAATCGTCACGTCGGACTTCTGAACAACGTAAACTTTGGCATCAGCGATGGGTTCCGCTTCTTCCCATGCAAGATCAATATAATAGTTGAGCGGATGGTCGTACAAGATGGGACCTTCTTTCGTGTGCTTTTCGATGAATGCGGCAATATCGTCGGTTGTTACATCTGCATATACGTCAACATCATTACATTTGAGTCGGATATACATTGGTACGCCGATGGGTGAACCGCCGCCGATCCAAAGGGAGAAGGTTTCGTCGATCTCATACACGCGGATGTACAAGCCCGAGCCTGTTTCGATGAACCAATATTCCGCGAAATCCTCCCACGTGAGGTCGGTGCCTTTGGCGGAGAGGGTGATGACGTCGTCGAGGGTGAGTTTTTTGAGGGATTCCGGAGATGATTCAAAGTATTCTTTAGCCAATCTTTCGCATGCGGCTTTCTGTTTGCTGATATAGCTTTGGGAGTCGATCATACTTACGTAGAGATACCACGGAACCTTATTACGAATGTCCCATGCATAATCCGAACCGTCGCCAGGTTCCCAATATTCAACCAGTCGATAACCGCCACTTACATTTTTTGCTGTAATAACTGTCGGAATGTGAGCAGTCGTTTTTAGTTGTAAAGCACCATCCTCCATGCTGTACTCTTCGTAAAGAACCCACATATATAAAGTAATTTCATCGCCATTCTTTTCTTTGCCAAGGAGTTCCCAATCCAGAACACAAGCATGCTCCGATGCATAAGGAGACTGGTGATGTTCCGCAATGCGACCATCGATAAATATTTGTAAATCCGCATCCACAGAGGAAGGATCGGTCAAGAAGCATACCGCCGTCACAATGGAAGCAATTACCGCCAAAACCACAACCCAAAACGCAGGCTTTTTGTAGTTCAGCACAGATTTGATTCTCTGCTTTGCACCCACCTCACCGAACGCCAATGGGCATGCTGTGATCATTTTGCGAGTAATACTGCATTCCAGCAGAGCCTCCGAATAGTCCGCACGCTCTTCCTCGTTCATGTTACGTACTACACGCTCGTCGCAAGCCATTTCAATATCCCGACACAGGAAAATATATCCAATCCAGACCAAAGGGTTAAACCAATGCACGGCAAGCAGCAGGAACCCGAATGGCTTCCAAAGATGGTCAAAGCGGCGCAGATGGGCTTCTTCATGGGCAATGACGTAACTCAT
>JAZQUQ010000136.1:0-5354 GCA_045631365.1 Eubacteriales bacterium
CATCGGGATATGCTTTTTCAAACTGCTCAAGCTGTGCGGTCCATGCGAGAGGGCAAACCACGTTGGTGTTGATGCCGTCCTTTGCCCATTCGGTTGCCGCCACTCTGGAAAGCCCGCGGATTCCCTCCTTGGCTGCTGCGTAAGAGCATTGACCGTAGTTGCCGAACAGCCCAGCGCCCGATGCAAAGTTGATGATACTTCCCTTTGTCTCCTTCAGATAAGGATAGCACGCCTTCATGTAATAGAAGGTAGCGTAAAGTCCCGAATACATGGCAAGGTCGAACTGCTCCGTGGTGTGATCCTGAATGGCAACACCGGAAGCCGATGCCTGTGCGTTGTTGATCAGCACGTCGATTCTGCCGAATTCGGCGATTGCCTTTTCTGCTACATTTTTTGCAGTTGCCTCATTGTCCTCCCCTGCCGCGATATCTGCCGCAAGGGCGAGAACCTTGATTCCGTAGAGCTTTTCAAGCTCTTCCTTTGCCTTCTCCAGTTTTGCCACGTTTCTGCCCGTGATAACCAGATTAGCTCCTTCTTTTGCGTAAGCTGTTGCAATCCCGTAACCGATGGAACCGCATCTGCCGTCCGACAGAACCGCATATCCCGCCCCTGTGATAATGGCGGTCTTCCCTGTTAAAAATCCCATATATGCTCACCTTTTCTCTGATTTTGTGTTTTTTCAATTATATCAAAAAACTTGCCGTTCGTCAATTCATTCTGAAAAATTTCGGAATCTACTGTACATGAATTTTTTCGATCACCTAATCCGACCTTAGTAATTATACCCAAAACAATGCTCTGAAATTAGACAATAGTGCCAAAAGTCAAAAAAATGCGAAATTCCCTTTCAAACATTCCACAGATATGGTATAATATAGAGGATAATACAATACATACCGGAGGTACAATTCTATGAAAATGCGTGTTATGTTTTCTTCCAAGAAAGCAAAAATGGAAACCTATGCAAAAGCGATCGGTCAGGCTTGCGAATGTCTGGTAAACGATATTCCCCCTGCATATCCTGCAGATAAGGAAAGACTGGTTCTCATCGGCGTTACCCTGAAGGGTGCTCCCTCCGATGAAGTCAGACGCTTCTGCAGCGAGCTGTATCCCAGCCGCGCCCAGAACGTTGCTCTCTTCATCGACGGTCCCAAGGATTCCAACGGCGAGAGAATTCTGAAGGAAACTCTCCGTCAGGCAGGCACCAACGTAATCGACGAAACCTACTACGTAAAGTGCGGAATCTTCGGCAAGAGCATCAGTCTTGACGAGCGTCAGGCAATCGTTGACTGGGCAAGAGCCATGATCCAGAAGGTTTCTGAAGGCAAGTAATCGACAAGAACAGCAGAAAGGGTCTGCCGCATCTCAAATGCAGCAGACCTCTTTTTTTATTTCATCATTCCGTAGCCGCCTGCGTACTTGCTCACCTCAGATGCCACTACGAACACCTTGTTTTCACATAGTGCGCGGATTTCCTTCAGCATTCGGGGGATTTCCCTTCTTGGGAGAACGATAAAGATCATGTTCATTTTGTCTGTAGAGCCGTGGCCGTCAAATACGGTATAGCCCCTCTTATGCTCCTTCAGATACCCAAGAATTTTCTCCGTATTCTCCACATTGGCAATCAGCTGAAGGTTGGAGGTTCCGAGAGCAATCTTGCTCTCAATGGTGGAGCCAAGGAACAACCCTGCGGAATACCCAACGCAGTAGAACAACAGCAGAAACAGATTATCCCCGAGCGTTCCGATGATTGTGGAGATCACAAGCCCCCATATGGTGCATTCGAGGAAGCCGAGCCCTGCTGCTTTCAAGCGCTGTCCCTTGACCATCATACAAGTCTTCAGCGATTGAATGGTGATTTCCACAATTTTCGCAAAACAGACGATCAAACAAACCACCGCGGGATGGATGGAAGATAAAAATTCAGACATAACAATACCTCCGTTTTTTCCTACAGTATAGCATATATTTTTGACGATTTCTACCCCATCCGAAAAATTATTTTCCCATCGAAACTTACATCTTTTTCCTGCAACAGACTTGATTTTCTGTTCTGTTTATAATATAATTAGTACAGAATAGAAATGTTTCGCCCTGAACCGTTTGAACACGTTATTTTATTGAACAAAGGAGATTCCCATGAATTTTCAGAAAACTGATTCCGCATTGACAACAGGGATCGATAAACTGTCCGCTTCCCGCAAGCAGATGATTGTCGATTCCGATACCAATATAATCCCTACAGGAACGATTTACTACGTTTCCAATCACGGAAGCGATGATTCCGATGGAAAAAGTCCCGCTTCCTCCTGGCAGACCCTTGATAAGGTAAGTTCTGCCCCTCTGAAGCCCGGTGACACCGTCTTTTTCAAGAGAGGCGACATCTTCCGCGGTTCTCTTCAGGCAAAGGAAGGCGTTACCTACTCTGCATACGGCAAGGGACATAAGCCCATGGTCTTCACATCTCCCTTCAACGGTGCCAAGTTCGGAAAATGGGAGGAAACCGATGTTCCTGATGTTTACCGCTTCAGCGAAAAGATCGCAGAGGACGTGGGATGCATCATTTTCGATATCGGTTACGCCCACGCCATCAAGGCTGCCGTTGATTTCAAGAACAAGATCAACGTCACCACGGGAAAGCCCTTTGATTCCTATCGCTGTCTCGAAGAAGACCTTTCTTTCTACCACGATCTGGGCGGAGAAAATCTCCGACAGGCGGACGGGGGTGTGCTTTATCTGAAATCCACCATGGGCGCACCCGACGAGAGATTCTTCGATATCGAGTTCGGTGTCAGAAAGAACTGTATCAATGTGGGCAATGCCAATAATGTCCGCATCAACAACCTCTGCATCAAGTATTGCGGCTGCCACGGCATCAGCGCAGAGTCTGCGTGCGGTTTGACCGTTGATTCTTGTGAGATCGGCTGGATCGGCGGTTCTGTTCACAGCTATATCGACGGTAAGCCCAGCCGTTTCGGCAACGCAGCGGCAATCTTCGGCGAATGTGCGGATTTCACCGTTGAATCCTGCTACATCCACGATGTCTACGATGCGGGCATCAGCTGCTGCTTCCCCGAGTGTATGGATTGCGGCAAGGTGATGAAGGATATTTCCTGCCACGGCAATCTCATAGAAAACTGCTCCTATTCCGTAGCGTATTCCACCCATACCCCCGATCAGGAAATCTCTCACGTAAGAATTTACGATAACATCATGCGTCTTGCAGGATACGGCTTCGGAAAACAGCGCCCCGAAAAAGGTACCGATGCCCATATCAAGAGCTTCGAGTGCGAAAACACCACAAAAAATATGGAAATCTTCGGTAACATCTTCTACCGCAGCCGCCACATGATGATCGACTCCGCCTCTGAGGGCCCCGCAAATTCTCCCCTTATCCGCTCCAACATTTTCCTCCAGACTGAACACGGCAGCTTTGGAAATCTCGGCTTCGGTTCTTCGGATGCCATTCCCTACACAAGCGAAGCCATTGAAAAAGAGGGCTTCTCCGAAAACGGCAATACCTTCTACGTTCTGTAACAGCCGTAATTAATACTAAATACAATACCTTCCGAATACAATGGATTGACACGGGTTTCTGAACCCCACATGAAATGGATCGGAAGGTTTTTTTATGGACAAAACAATGGTCAGACCGCAGGCAATCAAAAAAAGAACGGATCAACGGGAGGATTCGGAAAAGCTCCCTCCCGCTCAAAATACTCCGAACATCAAATACAGTATGACCGCCGGTCTCTCCGATTCGGAAGTCAGATTGTCCCGTGAGCTGTACGGCAGCAATGGATTCACCGAGAAGGAACGGATCGGTTTTTTCCGTAAATTTCTCAAAAATCTGAACGACCCCATCATCCGTATTCTCATCGGGGCCATGCTCATCAATATTCTTTTCATGTTCTCCGACATCAACTGGTTTGAGACTGCGGGAATCGGGCTGACGGTTCTTGTTTCCTCCCTTGTCTCCACCATTTCCGAGCATTCGGGCGGTGCGGCTTTTGATAAGCTGTACCGACAGCTGGGTGACAAAAGCTATACGGTCCTTCGAAACGAGAAAGAAAGCACACAACCTTTGGGTGAGATCGTGTGCTTCGATCTCATCCGACTTTTTCCCGGGGACATCATCCCCGCCGACGGCTATCTCATCCGCGGCAGTCTTACCGTGGACGAATCCCCTCTCACGGGAGAGAGCAGAAATCTCCGAAAATCCGCGGACAACGACGTGAACCGACGGCTCCGTTCTTCCCCTCTCCCCTTTCAATACAAGCCATCCTCGGGAGAAGGCTTTACCCTGTTCCGCGGGGCATCCGTTGTGTCGGGAGAGGGGATCATGCTGGCTGCCCGTGTGGGAGATAACACATTTTACGGAGCCGTTGCCGCAGAGCTTCAAACGGAAGAGCCGCCCAGCCCCTTGAAACTGCGGCTCACTTCCCTTGCACGAACCATCAGCAAAATCGGATACGTCTCTGCGGTTGTGATCGCTTTGATTCATCTGTTTGATGCATTTTTCCTCGATTCGGGGATGAATCTTGCCATTGCGTCAGAACGGCTGAAGGATACGCGCTTCGTTGCCTCCGAGTGTCTTTCCGCTATTACCATGGCAATATCGGTCATCGTGGTTGCCGTTCCCGAGGGACTTCCCATGATGATTACCGTGGTTCTTTCCTCCAATATGAAGAAGATGATGAAGAACAATGTATTGGTGAAACGGCCTGTGGGAATTGAGACGGCGGGGTCTCTTAGTATTCTCTTCACCGACAAAACGGGGACGCTGACCACGGGAGAACTGACCGTGGAGGAAATCCTGACAGCGGACAGAAGCTCAACTACCCTTGACGAGATCAAAAAATCCCCTTTCGATCATGCGCTGTTAATCGAAGGGGATCAATACTGTGCTTCGGTCAAAGGGAACCCAACCGACCTTGCCGTGCGGCGTTTTCTTGGACGAGACGGAGGGAAAGAAACACAGGCAGACGACCGTATTCCCTTTGATTCCGCACTGAAATACGCCGCCTGCGTGGTGGATGGGGAGAGATTCATTATACGGGGAGCGCCCGAGTACCTCCTCCCCTGCTGCACGTCCTGCTACAACCCCAACGGAGAACGGCTCTCCATGAGCGATTCGATTCGGAACAGGCTGCAGACCCGTTTGCTTTCCTATCAGCAAAAAAGCTGCAGAATCATTCTGCAGGCGGTTGGAAAACGTTCCGACTTCAGCCGATTAAAAGCAATAGGGCTGAAGGATCTTCCTCTGACCTTTCACGCACTTCTCGTTCTCAGCGATGAAATACGGAAGGGGGTGCCCGAAGCGGTGAACCAATGCCATGACGCAGGAATGAAGG
>JAZQUQ010000137.1:0-3198 GCA_045631365.1 Eubacteriales bacterium
CTCATGGCACTCCTTCTCTTCGGAGAGGAAGCAGAGCTTTGCAACCTCGATACCTTCCAAGCAGAGATCACCTATACCGGTGTCCGCGCCGCTTCCATGAACGGCTCACTCAGCGGAGAAATCATCGGTGCGGGAGGCGAAAAAGACGATTATCTCGCCGCCTTCGATGGAAAAACCGTCACCCGCACCGAATTCGGCATCAATTTAGGAAAAACGGTCCGCTGCTGGTTCGGCATCAAAGCGGACGAGCCTACCCAACTGTCCAAAGTTACCCTGTGCGCTCCCATGTCCGCCAACCGCTGGCACAGACGGAGTCACGTCATCATCAATTCCTATCTCCAAGGATCCAACGACGGCATCAACTGGACCACACTCCGCCGCTTCACCGAGGAGGATTACATCGCCTACCACAACAAATCCACCTATTATACGGCAGAGATCACCGACCAAGGAAAGTACACCTACTTCCGCTGGTTCAACTACGACGACGGCGGCATCAACGCCCTCGCCGAGCTGTATCTGTACGCCGCGGATGCCAAAACCAACACCAAGGATACCTACTACGGCGAAATCGCCTATACGGGAGTTCGCTCCGTATCCCTGTACGGCTCCCTCAGCGGAGAAGTCATCGGTGCAGGCGCGGATTCCAAGTTCGCATACCTCGGCGCCTTCGACGGAAACATCGCCACCCAGACCAAACTGGGCATCAATATGGGAGACGGCGTGTACAACTGGTTCGGACTCAAAACGGATACTCCTGCCGCTGTGGTGGGCGTAACCGTTGCTACTCTGAACGGAGAAAAGACCCACCACATCTACGGCTCCCTGTTCCAAGGCTCAAGCGACGGTGTCAACTGGACCACCCTTGCAGAGTTCGGAGAAGCGGATTATCTGGTCTACGCCAACTCCGGTATGCGGTACTACACCAAGGAGATCACCGACACCGCCGAGTACACCTATTTCCGCTACTTCAACCAAAACGATATTGGCGGCAACTGCCTTGCACAACTTCTTCTGTACACCGCAGAGACGATCACAGGCATCCGTCATCTGGAATCCAACCTCCAAAACGGTGCGGAAGCAGCCCCTGCAGCAGTTGCTGCGGTAAACACCGTTCCCGACGATGAGCTGAACCTTGTGAAGAAGTACGTGGAAGAACAGATGAAGACGGTAAACGACCAGATTCTGAAATCCCGCAGCGATCTTTACGAACGCCTTGTACACGGAGCGATCAACGCAGACAAATACGAAGAACTGCTCCGCGTAGTAGAGGAAAACGGCGACCGACGGATTCTGCAGCTTCAGAAAATGCTCCACGATGCGGTACAGAAAGCGGATCAGCGGGTTCTCGACCTGAACCAGTCCTTGAAGGCATACGTCAAGGAGCAGGTAGACGGCGTAAAGAAGTCCTGCGAGAACAAAATCGATTCTCTTGAGGATTTCGATGATCTTCAAGGGGATATCGATGACCTTCGTGGGGATCTTGAGGACCTTCGTGGAGACCTCGAGGACATGATTGAAGATCTGAAATCGGAAATCTTCGACCGTCTCGATGAAATGGGCGAAGAATAATCAAATCCAAGCATTAAAAAAGGGGATCGCAAGATCCCTTTTTTGTATACACGCCTTCTTTCCCTTGCCAATCCCCCTCAACTGTGGTATAATATCCCAAGAAACAAAAATTCAGGAGGTTCCAATGAAACGCGACACCGAAGCCATGTATGCTTCCATGAGGCCGTGGAAGCTTTTTTTCATCGTGGCATTGCCGGGCATGATCAGTATGTTCGCCATGTCCGTCTATAACATCATCGAAGGGGCATTTATCGGGCAGAAGTTAGGCGAGAGTGCCTTTGCCGCCATCAATATCGCCCTACCCTTGGTAATGATTAATTTTTCTCTTGCCGATCTGATCGGTGTAGGTGCATCGGTCCCCATTTCCATCGCCCTCGGCAAAAAGGATCACCAAAAGGCAAACAATGTCTTCACCTGCTCCGTGATCATGATCTTCCTTGCCGCAGTCTTTATGGGAGCGGTCATGTTCCTTGCCGCCGACCCCTTATGCCGCATGATGGGAGCAGATGGTGCGCTTCTTGAGACTTCCGTGCGCTATCTCCGAACCTGTGCTCTGTGCAGCCCCCTCACCTCCATCTTTTTCGCCATGGATAATTACCTCCGCATCAGCGGTTATGTAAAAACCAGTATGGTGATCAACGTATGCTCCAACCTTACAACCCTGGGGCTTCTGACCTTCTTCCTTCTGGTACTTGAAATGGACGTGGTGGGTTCCGCTCTTGCCGTATCCATCTCCTTTTGCGTTTGTTCCCTTGTTGCCATGATCCCCTTTTTGCGTGGGAAGACCCTTCTTCGGTTTACCAAGCCCCATTTTCACACCGCCATGTTCCGACAGATCGGTGCCTGCGGTTCCCCTGTTTTCCTCAGCAACATTTCGGGCAGACTGACCTCCATTCTTTTCAACATCTCCCTCATGGCAATCGGAAAAGAGGTTTGGGGTACGGAAGGAGGTACCACCGCCGTAGCCGTTTACGCGGTGCTGATGTATTCCAGCGACCTGTGCTGGCCCCTGCTCTACGGCATCAGCGATTCTCTCGCCCCCGCCATTGGCTTCAACTGGGGAGCTGAAAACTATACCCGTGTGAAGAAGCTGGTGAAATGCGCCTACGTCGGGACGGGACTGGTTGGGCTTGTAACAACCACCGTCATGTGCTCCTTCCCGAATGTCATCGCGTCCATGTTCGTCAACGCGGAAGACACCATGCTTCTTGCGGAATCGTCGGGCGCCATTCGGATGTTCTGTCTGGCGTATTTGTTCCGCTGGTTTGTGGTAACCACGCAGGGATTCCTCAGCGCCATCGAAAAGCCCATGCTTGCCACGATCATGTCCGTGTCCTTTGCCTTTGTGTTCCCCGTGCTTATGCTGGGAGCTTTGTGGGGACTGGGACTCAACGGAATCTGGCTGAATTTCGTTGGGGTAAATATCCTTGGGGTCATTCTCGGGATTGTCCTGCTGCTTGTGGTTGCACGGGAAGTGCGGAAAAAGATCTAAAGGAGTCACATGGTCCGACACGAATACCAATGCGTTTTCGACCTTTTTCTTTTTGTTGAAAAAAGAAAAAGGTCTTGCCAAAAAGAAAAGTCAATCTAAGGAGGAGGGGAACGCCCCTCCTCCTTAGATATCCT
>JAZQUQ010000138.1:0-4908 GCA_045631365.1 Eubacteriales bacterium
CTGCGGTGTAAAACTTCCTATTTCGACAACTGCGGAAAACGGGATCTGCATCGGCACTCGGGAAGCTTGTCCCGACGTAAAATGGGACGGCTTCCGTATGACCACCGACGACAAAAACGTATACCTCGACGGCAATATTCCGAGAGGAACCCTGTACGCAGCCTACGATTTTGCGGAAAAATACCTAGGCTACCGTTCCTTCTCACCCGATTGCGAGGTGATTCCCACAGAGGGAGAGGCGGACGTGCCCTGTCACCTGAATATTATCGATAATCCTACTTTTGAGGAGCGCCGCTGTGACTGGCATCTGTTTGGAAAGCATACGGATTTTATGACCCGCTGCCGTATCAATACCGACGCATCCTCTCCCAAGCTGGGTGAACAGTACGGCGGTGCGGTTCATTCTCCCGGCGGATGTCATTCGCTTGCTTACCTGTGTCCCGCCGACAAATATTTTGATGACCACCCCGAATATTATGCTTTGGTCAACGGGGAGCGCATCCCCGCCAAGGATGGTGCCGGCCCCGGTCAGCTTTGTCTCACCAACCCCGATGTTCTGAAAATTGTTACGGAAAACCTGCTGAATCAGCTCCGGCAGAACCCCAACCTCGCTTTTGCGGAGGTTTCCCAGTGCGACAACGAAAACTACTGCCGCTGTGAACGGTGCGCCGCCGTGGATGAGGAGGAGGGAAGCCATTCGGGCACCATGATCCGCTTCGCCAATGCGGTTGCGGAGGAGGTGGAGAAGGAATTCCCACACATTCCCGTTCGTGTGTTTGCTTATCAGTATACCTGTGTACCCCCAAAGAAAACAAGAGCACGGCATAACGTCCTTGTGCGCTACTGTACCTACGAAGCCTGCTTCCGCCATGCCATCGACGATCCCAAGTGTAAAGTCAATTCGGAGACAATCTATCCCGAGATGATGGGCTGGCAGAAAATGTGCGATCAGATGTCCATATGGGACTATGTGACCAACTGGAAGTCGTATATTGCACCGTTCCCCAATCTGTATTCCCTCCGCCTGAACGGACAGTTTTTCCATCAATGTCATGTGAAACACCTGTTTGAGGAGGATCTGCCCTCCAATTATGAGGGAGGCATCTGGCCTGACCTCCGTGCCTATTTGATCGGAAAGGTGCTGTGGAACCCCTATATGAGTGAGGAGGAATACAACACCCACATCAACGAATTCCTTGCTGCCTTCTACGGTGCGGGATGGCGTGAGATTCGGAAGTATCTGGACCTCGAATACAGGGTTACCGAGGATCATTGCTGTATCTGCAAAGAGGCTCTTGACAATATTTTTGTTTATCCCCTCCTTCCCGGTATTACCCAGGAACACCGTCGGACCTATGTGGAGCGTCCCTATCAGACGGAATTCCCCGATCACGGTCTTACGGGCGTTGTAAAGCATATGGACGAAGCCCTTGCATGCTTTGACCGTGCCTATGAAATGGCGGAAAGCGATCTCCACCGTGAACGGATCGAACGGGGACGGTTCTCCCTTACTTTCCTTCAGCTGTTCTGCACTCCCCACGATAAAGAGAAGATGACAGCGGAGGAATGTGCCGCTTACGATGCCGCTGTGGAGCAGTATCATGAAACGAAGAAAAAGTATCATTACTTCTATAATATTTTTACTGAGCCTTTCAATCGATAAGGAGAAAAGACCATGAGAAAACTGACTATCTGCGGCAGAGACATTGTCCGTTTTGCCCTTGTAACAAAGCCCATCCCCGAGCCTGCGGAGAAAACTGCCGCAGAATTTCTGCAGAGGGTCATCGAGACCTCCTGCGGCGTGAAGCTGACGATTTCCACAACTGCAGAAAACGGCATTTGCATCGGTACCCGTGAAGCCGATACACGTGTCAATCTGGACGGCTTCCGCATGACCACCGATGAGAACAACGTGTATCTCGACGGCAATATTCCCCGCGGAACTCTGTACGCAGCCTTTGAATTTGCGGAAAAATATCTCGGTTACCGTTATTTTGCCATTGATTGCGAGGTGATCCCCACAGAGGGAGAAGCGGATGTGCCTTGCGGAATGGACGTTGTTGACAATCCGGGGTTTGAGATTCGCCGTACGACCTGCCATACCCATATGAAGTCGGGGGAATTCGCGGTTCACAACCGTCTGAATGACAGCATTCCCAACGATGGGGAAGGATTTGGCGGAGCGAGTCGCTATTGGGACTGCCACAGCATGGGCAACTATATCCGCGGAAGCGAATATTTTGCCGAGCATCCCGAATACTTCTGCCTTTCCGGTGGGGAGAGAATCCCCTGTGAGGGTGGGGGAGGACCCGGTAACCCCTGCTTGAGCAACCCCGACGTGCTTCGTATTGTCACGGACAAAATTCTCGCGGAGCTTCGTGCCAATCCCACGAAGAAAATCGTGGAGCTTTCTCAGACCGACGGCGGTATCTGGTGTGAATGCGACGCCTGCCGTGCCATCGATGAGGAGGAGGGAACCCACGCGGGTACCATCATCCGCTTTGTCAACGCGGTGGCGGAGGCGGTGGAGAAGGAATTCCCCGACGTGAAGATTCAGACCTTCGCCTACGACTACAGCCGATTCCCCCCGAAGAAGACCAAGGCGAGAGAGAACGTGATCATCCGCTACTGCACCATGTCCGCCTGCTTCCGCCATGCCATCAACGATCCGAACTGTCCCACCAATCAGGCGACCTTTGCGGAGATGGAGGGCTGGCGAAAGATGTCCCACCATATGTCCATTTGGGACTATATCACCGACTGGAACTGCTACATCGCACCCTTCCCGAACCTTTACACCCTCCTTATGAACGCCAAGTATTATAAGGAATGCAACGTGAACTACATTCTCGCGGAGTGCAATTCCGACAATGCGGCAGGCGGCTCCGTACCTGATCTGAAGGCGTACCTCATGGGCAAGATTCTGTGGAATCCCTATATGTCCGTTGAGGAATACCGCAAGCTGGCGGACGAATTCCTTGAGGCGTTCTACGGCCCCGGCTGGCGGGAGATTCAGCGTTATCTTGAGCTTGAGTATGAGGCGACAAAGGATCGCTGTGTGCTTTGCACGGGAGATATCGATATCTGCTTCATTCACTATACGTCCGAGCCTCAGGTGAAGCTGCTGAAGCGTTGGCTGAGAGGCAATTTTGAGCCTTCTGCCTTTATCCCCATGCTGCCGAACCATCCCTTGGTGGGCATTGTGGACCGAATGGACGAGGCGCAGGGGTACTTCGACCGTGCCCTTGCCGCAGCCGAAACCGAGGAGCAGCGGTTCCACATTGAAAGAAGCCGCATGGCGATTACGTACCTTGACCTGTTCTGCTCCGACAACGACGAATTCAAGATGTCCGCGGAGCAGAAGACAGTTTACAAGGCGAGAATCGATCAGTTCAAGAAAGATAAGGAAAATTACGGATTTTACTATAACCTCCACACAGGAAATGCACGGCAAAGATAAGAAGTGCGGAAAGAACAAGCCCTCCTATGCCAATCGGCACGGGAGGGCGTTGGTTTTTGGTAGGGTACGGTCAGGGATGCAGGAGTTCTTGGAAATCACTCCGTTCGCGGAGCGCATCAAAATGTACGGCGGTTAACCACCAGTTGAAGTTGTCTATCCGCTTGTTTTCTTTAAGGGGACCGTATACCAGCATATCCGCTGAATCATAATCAAGCAAATCAAAATACGGAGAATGATACGGAATCGCAGTCGGGGTGTGCATGAACAGTTCGTCAAAGGTTTGGGCATATTCTCGTGCTTTTTTCAGTTCTTCAACGGATTTCTGAGGATCGGCGGAAGCGTAATTCAGCGCTTTGTATACCGATATGTCCATCAGATCATCATAATAGCGGTTGTATTCTCCGCTTGGCAGCATGATTTTGATTATTTTCTCTGCACAGTCCAAATACTCGATCTTCTTCGGTTCCGGACAGTCGGACGTGATCAGGATTCTGAGCATTCCGTCAAAATAGTGCATAAGCATCTGCTGGGAATGTTTGTGTTTTTCTTCGCCGGTCAAGGCCCAGTTCATTACGGTATCTTTATCCATTGCGAGATTACTTGGGTACATTTCGGCATATTTTTTTGCTTCATCATGCCGCTTCAAAGTAACCAAAGTCATAACGATACTTGCAAGAGCATCATATTTCAGTACCGTATCCGTGGTGCGTTCAAACACTACACAAAACAATTTTAATGATTTTTCGAGGTCTTCATGAAACTTTTCTAATGTAGAATAATTCTGGGAAGCCAGCAAAAACAAACAGTCGGCCTGCCAATTGATATATTTGAGTTCAGTGGGATATTCCCGTGACGCCTGCTGTGCAAGCTCCAGCTGTTCCGGGTGGTGTGCCTTATTGTATAAAGCATCGTATTCAAGCTTTCGCGCATCCGTTTCGGCGTCCACCATGCCGAGCAATTCATCCGTGGTCACGTGGAGGAGCTTGGCAAGGGGGACGATCAAAGAAAGGTCGGGGGAAGATGCACCGCATTCCCATTTGGAAACCGCTTGGTAGGACACCCCAAGATAATCGGCAAGCTTTTCTTGGGTCAGATCGTTTTTCTTCCGCAGAATTTTTATTCTTTCGCCAATTGTCATAGCAATCACCTTTTTCCGTTTTTTGAATCCGAATTCTGACTGTATTATACCATAGGAATGGTGGGAAAACAATAACTTGTTTTTTGAAAAGCGATGCAACCGACGGTTGAAGACAACAAGCCCTCCTATGAAAAAACACGGGAGGGCTTATAGCAACGGTTACTCTCTGCGATGCGTGGATATTACATTACTTCAACTGCTTCAATTCCCAATGTGTCGAGATGTTTCATAAGCATTGCTTTTACAATCGTACACAAGGAAAGCCACGACGATTTCTTATCTTCGTCAGTTTCGCTGATAATATGATTAT
>JAZQUQ010000139.1:0-6594 GCA_045631365.1 Eubacteriales bacterium
AGAGCTTTTCGTTTTCAACGGTGAACTCCATGTCCTGCATGTCGTGGTAGTGGTTTTCAAGGATTTCGCAAACCTTAACGAACTGTTCGTAAGCTGCGGGGAACTTTTCAGCCATCTGAGCGATGGGCATGGGAGTACGAACGCCTGCTACAACGTCTTCACCCTGAGCGTTGGTGAGGAATTCACCCATGAGCTTCTTTTCGCCGGTTGCAGGGTCACGGGTAAATGCTACGCCGGTACCGCAGTCGTCGCCCATGTTACCGAATGCCATTGCCTGTACGTTTACAGCGGTACCCCAGGAGTAGGGAATATCGTTGTCACGACGGTATACGTTTGCACGGGGGTTGTCCCAAGAACGGAATACTGCCTTAACTGCGCCGAGGAGCTGTTCCTTGGGGTCAGAGGGGAAATCGGAACCGATCTTAGCCTTGTATTCAGCCTTGAACTGGTTAGCGAGTTCCTTCAGGTCTTCAGCGGTGAGTTCAACGTCGAGGGTAACACCCTTTTCTTCCTTCATCTTGTCGATGAGTTCTTCGAAGTACTTCTTGCCGACTTCCATAACAACGTCGGAGTACATCTGGATAAATCTTCTGTAGCAGTCGTAAGCCCAACGAGCATTGCCGGACTTCTTAGCCATAACTTCTACAACCTCTTCGTTCAGACCGAGGTTGAGGATGGTGTCCATCATACCGGGCATGGATGCACGAGCACCGGAACGAACGGATACGAGAAGGGGATTTTCAAGGTCACCGAACTTCTTGCCGGTTACCTGTTCCATCTTTACGATGTAGTCCATGATTTCAGCCATGATTTCGTCATTGATCTGACGGCCGTCTTCATAGTACTGTGTGCAAGCTTCTGTGGAGATGGTGAAGCCCTGGGGAACAGGGTTTCTTTCGGGGAACTTTTCCTTGAAGATGGTTGTCATTTCTGCAAGGTTTGCGCCCTTACCACCGAGAATTTCACGCATGGATGCGTTACCCTCGGTAAAGAGGTAACAATACTTCTTTGCCATAGTTGGAATTCCTCCGCTATTTAAATTAAATTTTTGACAGTTTCACGCGAAAAACGCATTTGCATCAAACGCGGTGTCACTTTCGCATCTTTTATTATACCATAGTTTTCTTGAAAATTCCACCATATTATTCACCTGTTTATAGAAAATTTACTTTTTATCGTTCTTGCGTGGAGATTTACCTTCTCCGACCAAACAAAGGGATGGATGAAAGGGAGTTTTGGGTAAACTGACCATGGGAGGAGGCGTTTTGGTGTCGCGACCTGCCGAAGAACGGTGGGAAACGCGTTTTTTTCATCGGGAAAGGCGGAGGGGGACAAAAGCAAATTTATCATTAATTATATCCTTCGGATATTGCATAAATTTCTGTTTTGTGATATGATATAAGTAGAATGGTAGATTGGATTTTGATTTTTCAATGCAACGAAAGGCACGGTTCTTACTCATGAATCAACTCAAACCCAAAAACTTTCTCTCCGTGACGGGGCTTGTATCCGTTTGTTTTGCCCTTGTGATCGGAGTGTCGCTGTTCCTTGCTCTCGCCTTTGATTTTGACGGGGATATCGGGCATTTTGCTGTGGACTCGCCCCTTTTTTCTCTGTTTTCGGTGAGTGCGGTTCTTGCCGTTCTCTTCAGCGCAGTCTCTGCCGTGGTTGGGAAGAAAAAGGACATCGGTTTTCCCGTTCCCCTGTTCGGTGGGATCGCGGGGATGATCCCTCCCGTCGGTGCTGCCCTTTCCGCGGCGGTTCTTTTTGCCGTGAATCTTCGTGATCTTTTGGCGAATGGGGATTATTCCTGGTTCTACGTGGGCGAAACGGTTCTTCTTCCCGGAATTGCCGCATTCTTCGTGCTTTCGGTTTTCCCTTCTTATCGCGGCGGGAAGCTTCACGGGGCAATGGGGATTCTTGCGTGCCTCAGCGTGAACTGTATGCTTTTCAAAAGCTATTTTGATTTTACGCTCCCCTTGAACAGTCCCATCCGCAACGGTCTTGCCGTGATGGAGGCGGCGCTGCTCCTTTCCATCCTTGTGACGACGGGAAGCATGCTCGGAAAGACTTCTCCCCACGTGTGCTGTTTTGTGAGATCCTCTGCCGTATCTCTTGCGGGAGGAATTTCTCTCGGAATTTTCCTTACTGCGGTATTTGTGCCGAAGAATGTTCCGAACGGCGTTTCTGTCCTTCTCTGCACCATGAGTTTCTTTGCTGCGGTTTCCCTTCTTTCTCAGACTTTTGGGAGAAACGGTCTCAAGGATGAAGCAGACGGGGAAAATGAAGCAGAGCTTGAATCAAAGTGATTTTTCGTCACATCCCGCGGCACGCGGCGTGTGACAGACGAGGTACAGACCATTCAGCAGGAAAGCAGACAGAAGCGGACCGATGCCGAAAGGGAACTGGACCGCATCGAGGTCGAGCTGAAGGCAAAGCTGATCAATATGGGAAGCCAATAATCCCAAACAAGGAAATTTTCGCTGTTATATGATGGCAGATGCGTGAAATCCGCGCTAAAATCAGACTTGAAGTTGATCTGTTTCACGCTGTAAAATTTCTTTGAAAACGGGACCAACCGCTTTTAATCCCCTTCGGGGACCGAAATTTTATAAACTATTTGTATGTCACCTTCGGTGACGGACGAGGTATGAAGATGATGAAAAGTATATTTATGGAACGGCGGTGGGGAATCCGTATCCTTTCCGTGATCCTTGTGATCGGCATGATGGCTGGGATGGCGTGGACCGCTTTGGCGGCGTATCCCTCCCACACGGATTACATGTATGACGGTGCGAACGTGCTGTCCGCATCCCTGAAGGAGACCGTAAAATCCACCAACGATACGCTCTACAGCAAGGTAAAGGTGCGGATTTCCGTCTGCATCGTGGAATCCCTTGGGGGAGAGGCAATCCATGCCTACGCCCGCAATATTTTCAACGAATGGAAATTGGGCGAAGGGGTTCTCCTTGTGATCTCCACAGGGGATGAGGACTATTACGCCGTACAGAGCACAAAAATCGACGGTGTTCTCACCAACGAGAAGTTAGATTCCATTCTGAAGGATTTCATGGAGCCGGATTTTGCTGAGGGCAACGTGTCGAGAGGAATTCAGAAGACCATCAATAAGCTGGCATCCTTTCTGAAATCGGAGCTTCCCGCTGCAGAAGCCAACAGCAGTCAGCAAGAACAGCCTGAGAAACCCAAGGAAGAGAACAAGACCACTTTCGGCAGCGTGATTCTGTCCCTTCTGCAGATTTTGGGCTGGACCGCGGTGGTGCTGGTTGCGGCGTTTGTGATCTTCTTTGTTGCCGCACTGTTCAACGATACTGCGGCAGAGCTGATGAATCGGCTGGTGTTCTCCCGCTTTACGGGAAAGAAGGCGCCTTCCAAGAACACCCCCTACTACGACGAACGGCTTTACGGCAGACCGCAGAACAATCGAGGACAGGGACAGCGTCCCCCTCAGCAGAACGGTCAGAGACAGGGGTACAACCGCTATCAGCAGGGCGGTGTTCGCTATGATGACGAATACTACGGTGCACGGAGCAATGTACGCAGTGGTACCCGCGGAAGCAATAGCGGAACCCGCAGCGGCGCCGCACAGAATTCGAATCGGCAGACGGTGAGAAGCAATCCTCAGCGTCCGACTCAGATGAGAAATCCCGATTATGAGGCGACCAGAATGGTGACGATCAACACCCGCAATCGGAACGGCGGAAACAGATGAGAAAAACTCAGGGGAAGAAAGGATGAGAAACGCTTTTCTTCCCCTGAAAAATGGGCATTTTAATCCCAAAAATATATAAAATCACACATTGAAGGTATTAACATGATTTCTATCAGTACAAGCGGATTGGCGTACCGGATCGGAACCCGCGATATTCTCACCGACGTGACCTTTGCTCTGGAGGATGGAGACAGGCTGGCGGTAGTCGGGGTGAACGGAAGCGGAAAAAGCACCCTGCTCCGTCTCATCTGCGGCGAATATACCCCCGATGAAGGCTCGGTCTATCTTGCGAAAAATAAAATTGTGGGAATGCTCCATCAGGACGATGCGTTCAACATTCTGAGACCCGATTCCTCCGACAGTTCTCCCGTGGACGAGACGGTTCTCGGGCAGATGTACGCCGTGTTCCCCGATCTTTGCCGATGGGAGGTTCGTCTTGCGGAGCTGCAGGAGGAACTGGACAAGGCGTCATCGGCAAGTGTGGCGGATTTGGATGAGCTGAACCGTCTTTCCGCCGAGTTTACCAATCTGAATAACCGATTTATTGCGGATGGGGGACTTCACTACAAGTCACAGTGCCGCAGTATCCTCAACAACCTCGGATTCGACGAAAGCTATCACAATATGTCCGTCACCGCCCTTTCGGGAGGACAGAGAACCCGTCTCGCCCTTGCACGACTCCTGTACCGAGAGCCGGATATTCTGATTCTGGACGAGCCTACCAACCATCTGGATACGGATACCATGGCGTGGCTGGAAGAACACCTTGCCTCCTACAAGAAAACCGTCATTCTGGTAAGCCACGACCGTCTGTTCCTGGATCGCGTGACCAACAAGACCCTGGAAATCGAGCACACCGTATCCAAGCTCTACAAGTGCAGTTATTCTCAGTACGTGGTGGAGAAGGAAGCATACCGCCGTGAGATGGAGAAGAAATACAACCTTCAGCAGAAGGAGATTGCACGGCTTGAGGCTTATATTGCCCAGCAGAGGGCGTGGAACCGAGAACGGAATATCATTGCGGCGGAGAGCCGTGAAAAAGCCATTGCCCGAATGGAAAAGGTGGAAAAGCCGAAGGCACTTCCCAAGGCAATCAGCTTCAAGCTGCAAAGCTCGGGGGAATCGGGCAACGACGTTGCGGAAGCAAAGCGTCTGACCATGGGCTTCGGCGACCATATGCTGTTTCGTGATGTCTCCTTCCTCATCAAGAAGAAGGAGCGCGTGTTTATCACAGGTCCCAACGGATGCGGAAAATCTACCCTTATTAAGCTTCTTTTGGGACAGCTTCCCCCTGTTTCGGGGACGATCGAATTCGGCTATAACGTAACGATCGGGTATTACGATCAGGAAAACCAGAATCTGAATCCCGAGAACACGGTTCTTGACGAGCTGTGGAACACCTACCCCAATCTGACTCAGACGGAGGTTCGGAATACGCTGGCGCTGTTTATGTTCCGCGGGGACGATATTGAAAAAGAGGTTTCCGTCCTTTCCGGCGGTGAAAGAGCGCGTTTGACCCTTGCAAAGCTGATTCTCTCCCGTATGAATCTTTTGATTCTGGACGAACCAACCAACCACTTGGACATCGATTCCCGAGAAGCGTTGGAAACGGCGCTGTCCCAGTTTGACGGAACCATTATTGCGGTTTCCCACGACCGTTATTTCACACGAAAGCTTGCCACACGGTTTATCGATATCGGAAACGGCGGTTCTTCCTATATCGGAACCTACGACGAATATACGGCACACCTTGCGGGACGAAAGGCGGGCGGTGCAAAGACTGCAGCGGCAGGAAACAACGGTGCGCCGAAGACGGATTCTCCGCAGAAAGAGGAATATCAGAAGCGGAAATCGGACAATGTGCGCCGCAGAGAGAACGAAAAGCGGAAAGCGCAGATTGCCCGTGAGATCAAAAAGCTGGAGGAAGAACTGATTTCCATCGAGGAAGAGCTGTTCGGGGATGCGGCAAGCGATTACATCCGTGCCGCCCAGCTGACCGACCAAAAAATTGTGGTGGAGGATCGCTTGATGCAGCTTTACGAGGAAGAAGAAGAGCTGAACGCGGAGGAAATATGACCATGAACTACACCCCGACGCAGAAGAACAAATACGTGACCCCCATTGCGGTGACGCTGATTGCCGTTGGAATCGTTGTGTATCTTCTGCCAAACCTTTTCCCCATCCGTGCGGTGATCTGTCAGGTTATCGCCATGATCTGCATGGTTGCGGCGGTTTTCGTTCTGGTGCGGTATAACAGTACGGCGTTTATTTACACCATCCGTCCCCGCTCAAGGACGCGGGATGAGGTGGTGGAATACATGGAACCGAAGGAATTGGATTTTGTGGTATCCAAGCAGCAGGGAAGCCGTTCGCCCAATATGGAATGCGTCCTGTCCCTTTCCGATCTGGAGTCGGTGTGGGAAATTTCTCCCGAGGCACCGTACAAAAAGGTGGGAGAAGCCATGGAGAAAGCACGGACCAAATACGGTACGGTAAATCTGTACGATTACACGGTGACGTTGGGATTGAAAACGTCCCTCCTCCTCCTGTTCCGAGACGGAGAAAAGCACGCTGCCATCCGAATCGAACCGAACGAGGAGTTTGGCCGATTCCTCCGAGACGCCGCAGTGAAAAACGGAAAAAAAGAATAAGAAAAATGGAATGCGGGAGATAGCTCCGACGGCATTCCATTTTTGTATGACTGGAACAGAAATATTTATAAGACCATAACCATAATTCCTCTTTTTTCAAAGTTTTTTGAAAAGAGGGAGGGGAGAATTTCGGTGTAGCCGAAATTCAGGGGAGGGAGAAAAGCTTTTTGCAAAAAGTTTTTCTCCCTCCCCTGCTTTACAATTGCTTATGTT
>JAZQUQ010000140.1:0-2530 GCA_045631365.1 Eubacteriales bacterium
AAACAAGAGGGAAAACATCCAAAAATGCGGAGGAATTTTTGGATGAGTAGTACAAAAAAGGCCCCCCGAGATCCTGTGATCTCAGGGGTGCCTTTGTCAGATGTTTTTCGTGTAAGGCATTAAAATTCGCGGTCCCGTTCGGAGTAATCCTCCCAGTCCTCAAAGGCAAACACAGCGCGGCTGAGGTAACCTCTCGCCCGTTCGTCCGCAAGCTCCCACGCCCGATTCAGCGCATCCTTGATGGCGTCGTAAATATAGATGCCGTCCACTTCCACGTCGATGTAGTACATAAAATACACGTCAGGATTGGTGCCCCAGGTGTGATAGAGGTTAAATTCCGCATCCATGGCCGCTCTGCCGTCTTCCCAACCCATCATCACATACTTGTAGTATTCCTGTACAGCATCGGAAGCGGCGCCGTAGATTCTGTCGCAGAAATAATCGATGAGGGCATCTACATCTTCATAGGGGTTCCATGCCAGCTTGGAGTAAAGCCAATGGGTCATCATGCTCATATTCCAGATATCACGGTCGGTGAAGCCCCAGTTTTTATTTCCAAGAGAGAAGGTTACATCCGATTCGTAGTAAACGGCGGGGTGCAGTCCGGAAATTCCGAGAGAAGCAAAGGTCTGCAGGTCATTCTGAATCCGGTACCAGATGGGACGCTCATAATAACCTCCTGTCAGCCAACAGCCGTAGTAGCTGTAGCAAATGAGATTGGGTGTTTTGGCAGCCCACTGTTGGAAGTCCTTATAATTCCCCTCCGAATGGATTTCTGTATTGACGGTCATATCCGGCTGGGACAGATCCTCAAAATAGGTACAGTAGATAACAAGAATATTGTCTTCCAACTCACATACCGGAGGAACCGTGGTGTCGAAATACCCATAAGTGAGGATGTAAACATCGGGATACTTTTCCTTCACCTGTCTTGCTACATCATTCAGCATCGTGAAGAATACGGTACTGATATAAGCACTGTCCGTGGGTTCGATAAACTGACCGGGTGCGTATTCAAAAGGAAGGTTTTGCTCGGGATAAGAGTTGTTCTGCGCTGAAAACAACACGTCCTCAAGGCAGATGCCGACGTGACGGATGGGATTGTTCGGGTACGCATTATCCAGCGAGTGGAGCACACTTGCCGAAACTGCATCGATGGTTTTCTGACTCCAGATATTGGCCTGCAGGGAGGTCTCAAAGGTTCCGGGATTACCCGACGAAGTTGTGGCCCAGTATTCGGTTTCGTTGGGGTCATAGAGGGGGCTGGTGACCACCCACCATTTGAGATTGTGTCCCGCAACCACGGACTGCAAGCCGACTGCCGCATCCTGTGCAATTCTTGAAGGGTTGATCAGTCCATCACTGGGAGCGAAATTGTATTTGGTTCGGGAGTAGAGGCGGATTGCCTCGGCATAGTTGGCATTACTGCCCGCACTGCCGTACTGGGATAAGCTGCGGATGGCGAAAGGGGATTTTTCCTTATAATTCACTTTTGCCGCAGTAACGGTGGGCATTTCATCGTAGAAAAGACCGATGTCCTCCGATGCACGGATCCACAGCACACCGAGATTTTCTTCGATGAAGTCGTAAACACCGTTTAAAGCCCCTCTTGATACAGCGCCGAAAATATAAAGCTTACCGTCGTGGGCACGAATGGAAAATCCGTCTTCCCCGTACCGTCTGCCGTCTTCCTCCGAAAGAGTGCGGAGCCATGCGAGATCCTCGGGGAACAAAGTTTCAAGCTCGGGGACGGTGGCGGGTGTGCCGATCACAATGGGGAGGCTGTCGGAAAGCGCAGTATTGGTGACAGTCACCTCGGCACCGCTGACCTTTTGGATATGGTAACGGAGCTCCTCCGCGGCGTACTGCTCGGTAGTATCCGCATTATCAGCAAGGACAATATGTGCCTTGGCGACACCGTTTTCTGTGATGAGAGTGGTGTCATAGGGATACACGGGTGTGGGTTCGTCGGTTTCCGGTGTTTCTGTGGCAAGTATTTCTGTCGCAACAGGATCCGTTGCGGGTGCATTTGTTTCCACAGCCTTTGTTTCGGATTTTCCTGTTTCGTTGGGTTCCGTCTTGCCGGCGGTATTACCGCAAGCTGTCATAGAAGAAGTCAGCAGCAACGCCGCAAGGATAAGAGATAACGCTCGTTTCATAGAAATTCTCCTTTCAATTGTCCGTGATATATGATTTAGAACTAACGGTCTCTGAAAGCATATTCCTCCCAGTCGGCAAATGCCTCGATGGGGCGGATCAAATATTGTCTCGCACGCTCGTCCGCAAGTTCCCAAGCCTTATTCAAAGCTTCCTTGATAGCATCGTAAATATAGATACCGTCAACGGTGACGTCGATGTAGTACATAAAATACACGTCAGGATTGGTGCCCCAGGTGTGATAGAGGTTAAATTCCGCATCCATGGCCTCTCTGCCGTCTTCCCAACCCATCATTACATATTTGTAATATTCCTGTACCGCATCGGAAGCGGCGCCGTAGATTCTGTCGCAGAAATAATCGATGAGGGCATC
>JAZQUQ010000141.1:0-4051 GCA_045631365.1 Eubacteriales bacterium
GGTGTCATAGACCTGCACCTTTAGCTCAGTTGGTAGAGCAACTGACTCTTAATCAGTGGGTCCCGGGTTCGAATCCCTGAAGGTGCATAACAGGCCGGTAACAAAAGTTCCGGGCTGAGAAAAGATTTGTGACGAAGGTTAACCTGACGGTTAACGAGAGTTACAAACTATAGTTGGTGAGATTTACGCAGAGGGTCCACCTGTTCCCATTCCGAACACAGAAGTTAAGCTCTGTCGTGCCGACGATACTTGAGTGGCGACGCTCCGGGACAATAGGTATTCGCCAACACTACAAGGTTAGTGGTTCCACTAACCTTGTATATTTTCCTCCATAGCTCAGTCGGTAGAGCACCTGACTGTTAATCAGGGTGTCACTGGTTCAAGTCCAGTTGGGGGAGCCAGACAAGATCCGCTTTCACTTGAAGGCGGATCTTTTTGTTTATATTATTTATTTCAAGCGGATTTGAATGAATAATGAAGTCGCTCCGCAGATGAATAATTCAGGTAGCTTTTCTTCCTCTCATGAAAGCCGCAGGGGTTCTGCTTTATAACGACGTAATGGGGCTTCATTAATGCTGAGAATTCCATACACACCTATGTGTGGATTTTTTGGTGTTAAATCCATTTCCAACCAAATGGAGAATTTCTTGCTTTTTATCTCCAAGCAAGTTCTTTACTTTTTTGTACATTTGCATTATAATATAATTGCAAAATCGGTTTTGAATTTCATTTTAGGAGAAAAATATGTCTATTGGTGAAAACATTGCTCGTTTAAGAAAAGAAAGAGGTTGGACACAGGCGGAACTTGGAGAAAAGATCGGTGTTTCCAATCAGGCAGTTTCAAAATGGGAGTCGGGAATGACGATGCCGGACGTTATGTTGTTGCCGACTTTGGCGGATGTATTTGATATCTATATTGACGAATTATTTTCGAGAAATGTCAAATCGAAGATTCTTCACGATCGTTGTGCTGAATTTCCGTGGCCCGATGATAATACGATAAGAATTTTTCAAGCTATGGGGAGGAAGATTCTCAAATCGCAGGAAGAAAAAACTTGTATTGAGGTGACCTTTCCTCGAAATTGTAATGAAACAACCAGACAATATTTTAAGGTCGAGGTTTTCGGAAATGTGGTTTCCGATGGCAGTATCAACGGCGACGTTGTTTGTCATGGAAGAATCGATTGTCACGAGATCAATGGCGACGTGGATGCACAAGGCGACGTTAGTGCTTACGCAGTTAATTGCCCGAATAAGATTGTTTGTAATCAGTTAAGAAAAGTTGATTGAGGTTTAATTTCGCTATAGAGACAAAAAACGCTTTCTCTCGAAGGCGTTTTTGTTATACTTTTTGGATGTATCGCAATCAATTATTCTTCACAAGAAGGATGCATTGGCTATATTTTTCTTCACCTTGACATTGTTATACTTTTGTGCTATACTGAAATTGAAAATTACAGGATCTGTGGAGGTGGTCTTATGAGAAAAAAGCCGATGGATAGATTGCTCAAGCATTTTGATACATATTTCGAACAATCAGATTCTCTTGTTTTGCATCCGAGAATTGACAGTGGATTTCATATTGATGTTCTTTTGTATAAGCCCAATGAAAAATATCCTTTTTGGAAGCTTGTGACTATGGGGGCAAGTGATTATAAGATGCCCTCGGTGTCAAATACCGTTTCGCTGTACAATGAATACATGATGTTTGTTCACGCAGATGAGGATTTAAATGATCCGGAACTTGCTTCCTGGTATTTTAACAAAATTGTCATGGTAGCCTCGTTTGCCAGAGATAATCAGTGTCATGTTACATACGGCCATAGTTTTGAATGGCAGAATGATAATTCAGACGATGAAATGATTGCTGCCTTTATTGAATTCCCTCAGGTTATCGAAACAGTTGAAATATTGCGGTGTAAAATAGGTTTGTTTAAGACTGTGGCGTGTCTTCAGGTGGTGTTGCTTAATAAAAATGACCTTAAAATGCTGATGACCATGGGTCCTCAGGTGTTTAGTGACTATTTGTATCCGAATGATGATGGTCAGCAGCATTTTCTTTCCGAAAAACATAGGAGTGACCGTTTCTGACAAGATAACTGATCATGCAAGCTAACTAGTCATGAGCGAATGTCCTTGGGTCGCATTTTCAGCAGAAGAGTTCTTTCGGAAATGACTCACCCCAACCCAATCCCATCCCTTGACGGATCGCTGATACAGCTTCCGTCGTGGGTGAAACGTGATCCGTGGCAGGGGCAGTCCCATGTTTTCGCCGCACCGTTCCATTCAAGGGTACAGCCGAGGTGGGGGCATGTTACACTGACCAGATGAAGCGAACCTTCCTCATCCCGATAGGCTCCTGCTTTCCCGCCGTTATGGGAGACAATTGCGGCACACCCCGGGCGGAGCTGTTCCGCTGTCTGCTGGGGGACGGTTAATCGTTTTGCCATGCCGCTTACCGATATCCCCACGTGTTCGCACAGGCTGTCCGATCCTCCCTTCAGGGGATTTCTTGACGGAGAAAAGACGGCAGCTGTCGGTGGAATTTCTCCTGCGGCGAGGGTTGAGAGAATTCTTGCAGCAGCGGCTGAGTTTGTCATTCCCCAGCTCCCGAACCCTGCGGCCACGTAGACGTTCTTCCCGATTTTGCCCACGTAAGGGATCCCGTCGTGGGTGTAGGTGTCGTTGTTCGACCATGCGTTTGTTTCACGGAGGCTTCCGAACATTGCGGATGCCTCTTTTTTCAGTCTTTCCGCGGCGTTTGGGACGGGGGAGGTTCGGTGTTTCGCTCCGCTGACGATGAGGGCAGCTCCGTGACTGCGGTAGTGGCAGCCGCCGTCGATTCCGTAGTACATCCCCGACAGTACGGGGGCTCCTTCAAAGGCGGAAGCATAGCTCGTTTCCCGATACATCTTCAGAAAGGAAAGGGAACCGGGGACAAGAACAGGATAATTGGTGGTGATGATCACCTTTCCTGCGTGAATGTTGTGTCCCCTCGCGGTCTTTACGATCTGCATGGGGGAGGAAGGGGACCGGCTTTTCGACAGGGCTTCCGTTTCCTCAAAAATTCGCACCGCAGCTCTTTCTGCAATGGTGCGGACTGCCTTCAGCGGGTGAAAGGTCAACTGATCACGGAGGAGGATGCCGCTTTTCGGCAGAAGGGGCAGTTCGAAATCCTTGTGTCCGTTATGGAATATCTCACATGGAATGCCCGCGTCCGTCATCGCGTGGTATTCTGCGTGAACACGCCGTTCTCCGTAGAGGGAGTAGAGGAAAAAATCCGCGTTTCGGGCGTCCCACAGCTCTGCCATCCCCTCTTCAAAACACAGCTCACGGAGGAGACGGAGGCCGTCCAGATTCGCCTTTGCGTACTGTTTTGCTGCTTCTTTGCCGTGGGATTCCCTGATTCGAGAGTAGATCAGATTATGGCAGACCGTAGCCTTGGCGGTGGTGCCGAGGGTCTTTCCGTAGCCAAGGTGCTCCTTTTCAATGAGAACGGTGTCGATCCCCCGTTTCCCCAGAAGATAAGCGGTCAGCACCCCGCACAGTCCTCCTCCGATGACAAGGCAATCGCATTTGACGTCCTCCGAAAGGGGGGGATAGAGATCGGTTTCCTCCAATTTCCAGTAGCTTTCGTTCATATAATACCTCATTTGCCACCGTAGGTGACATACAAATCGTTTATAAAATTCCGGCAGATTTATCTGCATTTATAGCGTGAAGCAAATCAACTTTAAGTTTAATCTCAACCCAACCTTCACGCTACCTCCGTATGTGCAAAATCAGATGGTATTAGTTTGGACAGGGTAGAGGGAGTTTATTCTCCGATTGATTCTGTGCCACAAACGAGATATTTACAAACGGGACGGGGTATGATATAATGGTATAACGAACAACATTCTTGCACGATAGAGGTGCTTATGGATCAATTCAAGCTCGTTTCCAAATATCAGCCCACGGGGGATCAGCCGAAAGCCATCGAACAGCTTTGCGACGGTCTTCGCTCGGGGATGAAATACCAAACCCTCCTCGGCGTTACAGGGTCGGGGAA
>JAZQUQ010000142.1:0-4924 GCA_045631365.1 Eubacteriales bacterium
TCCCATCAAGGAGGGAAACACCCTTTCGAACACCAAAACCGACTCCGCTGTTTATTCCGTTGATTTCGGCTCCTCCGAGCAGCGCTTTTCTTCCGTCGAATCCCCCAGAAACAAGCGGTACGACGACGATGAGTTCTGGGATATGGGAGCCCCCCGTCGGAAGGTTTATAAGGAACCATCCTTCAGCGGCAAGCCCATCGAAAACACGCTGATTCAACAAAAAAACGAATCAACGGAAGGCGTCAAACGGGAACCCATCCCTTCTGCTCCTCGGAGCGGCATACGCCAAGCAGCGGGCCCGTCCCGACGTGCGGCAGACAATACCGAAATCCCCCGCACAAGCCACATCCCCACCTCCCGCTATGCCGCGTCCCGTCCCGAAGCGGCAAGGGCGGTGCAGAATCGGCAGAACGAGGCTCTGCGGACAGCCAAAACCATTCGGGAATACGACTGCGGCGGAATGCTGATCCGCCACGTGGACGTCAAACCGTGGGCAGCCAACGTCCGCTTTTACGAACGCTTTGCTGCCGAGGCGGAGCAGTTCCACGAAAAAACGGGAAGCCCCTGTGAGGCGGTGGAATTCTTCGCCTATGTCCCCCAGTATTCCAAAATGAACGACAAACAGCAGCGGTTCTACCTTTACGTCCGCGATTCCATCCGAAACGGCGACTATATCGATGCGGAGCTTTCTTACCTTCTCCTGTACGTGTTCGAGATCATCAATCTCCCCCATAAAATCCCCCCCGAAAACGGGGTTCGCCTCCTTTCGGATATCTGGCTCAATTACCGCGACCGACATCCCCGTCTTGACGTGTTCCTCTGTGAATGGATGGCGGACTACTGCCTGATTCACGGCATCCCCCTCCCCAAACGGCTGACCCCCATCATTCCGCAGATCGTCCAAAAGGCTCAGTTCAAGGAAATCTACCTCGACCTCCTCCCCGACAGCAATATGGCAAACCTGACCCGTACTCTGATGGACTTCTCCTCCGACTACGACTACAGAAAAAGCCGTTATTACAAGGATCACGCGGAGGCCTATGAGGAACACATCCCACTTGCCTTGGCATCTGCCTTTTTGGAGGCACAAAAGGAAAAACGAGGGATCTTCGCCTTTGAGAAAAAATACCGTGTCACAAGGGATGCCTACTGCGGAGCGGTCACCCCTGCGGAGATCAAGCGGCGTATTGACGTGGAATTTCATTCCTTCACCCGACCTTTGGAAACCAGAGAGATTATCACCAATTTGGTAAAATACGCAGAGAATCAGCTCCGTCTCACCCTCAAAATCAAGGCAAAACTGGGTGTCGGTGATCTTGCCGCCCCCGACAAGGCTGCCATCGACCGCTATTTTGCCTCCATGATGCCCGAAAAGAAGGTCAAAAAATCCGTGGAGGAAGCGGAATACCTGAAATTCTACGAGGCGGAATCCACAGGCTTTGACTTTACGGCTGCAGCGGAGATCGAACAGGCATCCTGGGATAATACGGAACGCCTCACCGCCGAAACCCTCCCCGAATCGGAGACCGCGGCGATCCCTGCTCCCCCCATGCCCGAACCGGAAGCCGCCGAACCTACCGCCCTCCAAGCGGATTGCACGAAAGCCGATACCGAGGAATACACCTCCGAAAAGCTCTGCCTCCGCGGGGCAATGGAGGGGAATTTCCGCCGCATCTGTCGGGAACACGGCTTCTTCGCTGAAGATATGGCGGCAAGAATCAACGAGATTTTTCTCGACATCATCGGAGATATCGTCCTTTCCGATGAAAGCGGCGACTTTATATTGATAGAAGATTACAGAGAGGATGTAACAGAATGGCTCAACTAAACCAAACCAAGGTTCCGAGACGGATTCTCGGTACCCTTCTCTCCTCCCTTTCCGCAGGCGTTGTGCCCCGAAGCGGCGCGCCCTATATTGCCATCGGCAGAAACGATGAAATCGACGCCCTTGTCACCTCCCTCGACCGTGTAGCGGAAGGGGAAGGTGCCATCAAGTTCATTATCGGTCGGTACGGCTCGGGAAAGAGCTTCCTCATTCAGCTCTCCCGCGGCTATGCCATGGACAAAGGCTTCGTCACCGCAGACTGCGACCTTTCTCCCGAGCGAAAGCTGTGTGCAAGCAGCGGTCAGGGTCTTGCCACTTATCGCGAACTGATGAAAAATCTCGCCTGCAAATCCAATCCCGACGGAGGGGCGCTCCCCTCCATCATCGGCAAATGGTTTACTTCCATTAAACTGGCTCTCACCGACGAGGGCTTTGACCCCAACTCTCCCGTGTTCGACGAAGAATTCGGACGCCGCATCACCCGCACGGTCCGTGAGCTGGAAAGCGACGTGGGAGGCTTCGACTTTGCCGCCGTCATGCGTGAATATTACACCGCCTATATGGCAGAAGATGATCTGAAGCAATCCGCCTGCCTCCGCTGGTTCCGCGGGGAATTCAACACCCGCACCGAGGCACGGCAGGCTTTGGGCATTCGTTCCGTGGCAGTCATCAACGACGAAAACTGGTACGATTACCTGAAGCTGATCACCGCATTCGTCCGTTTGGTGGGCTATGCGGGGCTGTGCGTGTTCATCGACGAATGCGTGAACCTTTTCAAAATCTCCAACCGCATCTCTCGTGAGAACAACTACGAAAAAATCCTCTCCATGTTCAACGACACCATGCAGGGCCGCTCCCCCGGAATGATGATCGTGTTCGGCGGCACACCGCAGTTTTTGGAAGACACCCGCCGCGGACTCTTCAGCTATGAAGCCCTCCGCAGCCGCCTTTCCGACGGACGGTTCGGCGGGGGAGAGCTGCGCAGCCTCATGCAGCCTGTTCTCCGACTGAAACGACTCTCGGACAGCGAACTTTTAGCCCTGATCCTCCGACTGACTGCCCTCCACGGGGAATACCACCAGTGGAGTCCCCCCATCACGGAGGAAGATATGAAGGATTTCCTCATCTCTTCCCTGTCCCGAACGGGTGCGGAAACCATGATCACCCCTCGAGAAATCATCCGTGATTACGTCACCCTTCTTGACCTGCTATACACAAACAAAGACAAAACCTTTGCCGATATTGTCGGTTTCCTCCCCCGAAGCACCGCCGAAGATGATGAGAATGAATCCTCCGCAGACTCTGCCGGTTCCGTCCCCGAGAAAAAGCCCATCACCATTGACGATCTCGAGTTCTGAGCACTGCCCGCATAAAGTTTTTTGAAAGGGGTGCGGGGAAAAGCTTTTTTCCAAAAAAGTTTTCCCCGCGAAAAATCCCATGATTGACCGTGTTTTTGATTCGTACTCTCCCTTTATCCGAGAGTTTATCTACAGCAGAGGGTGGGAGTCTCTGAACGAGATTCAGGTAGCCGCCGCCAACATTCTGTTTCACGAGGACACCAACCTGCTTCTTCCGTCCCAGACCGCATCGGGCAAGACGGAAGCAGCCTTTTTCCCCATCCTCTCCCAATTCTATGACGATATGCCGAACTCCTTCGGTGCCATCTACATCGCCCCTCTCAAATCCTTGATCAACGACCAGTTCGGGCGAATTTCCGAGCTTTGCGACATGACGGGAATCCCCGTTTACCATTGGCACGGAGACGTGGCGGCATCCCACAAGCAAAAGGCGCTGAAGGAACCCCGCGGGATCCTTCAGATCACCCCCGAATCCTTGGAAGGAATGCTTATCTCCCGCTCCTCCGACCTGATCCGCCTCTTCGGTGACCTTCGATACGTGATCATCGACGAAATCCACACCCTTACGGGAACGGACCGCGGAAATCAGATCATCTGCCAGCTCACCAGACTCCGCGAGCGGACGGGTGCCTCCCCCAGAAGAGTGGGGCTTTCCGCCACCATCGGGGATATGCAGCGCGCCGCAGACTGGCTGGGTGCGGGAAGCGGCAGAGATACCGTTGTCCCTCCCGTCCCCCCGCAAAAAATCCGCTGGCGCCTGGGCATGGAGCATTTCTATATCGAAGAAAAAGATGTGGCGGAGCTGCCGTCGCAAAGTGCAGACGATCCCGAACGGGACGACGCCATCTCCATGGATCACGGGTACGAATACGTCTACGAATGCGTGAAGAACCGAAAATCCATCGTGTTCTCCAACTCCCGTGAGGAAACGGAATACGTCACCGCCACCCTTCGCCAGATCGCCGATTACCGAAACGATCCCGATATCTTCCTCATCCACCACGGCAACCTTTCCGCCGCCATCCGTGAGGAAGCGGAGCTGAAAATGAAAGACGACGACCTCAAATCCGTGGTCTGCGCCACCGTAACCATGGAGCTTGGCATCGATATCGGCAGACTGGAACGGGTCATTCAACTGGGCGCGCCCAATACGGTCTCCTCCTTCCTCCAACGGCTTGGAAGAAGCGGCAGACGAGGCGATCCCCCCGAAATGATGATGGTTCTCCGTGAGGAAAATCCTCTTCCCAATACACCCCTCCCCCAGCTGATTCCGTGGCAGCTTCTCCAAGCCATCGCCGTCATTCAGCTGTACATTGAGGAACGCTTCATTGAGCCGCCCAACATCCGCCGTCAGCCCTACAGCCTTTTGTTCCAGCAAACCCTGTCCACGGTTGCCGCCATGGGAGCGGTCACAGCGAAAAATCTCGCCAACCGTGTCCTCGAACTCCCCCCCTTCCGCTATGTGGAACCCGAGGATTATAAGACCCTCCTCATCTCCATGATCAACAACGACTGGCTGGAGCTGACGGACGAAAAAGAGCTGATCCTCGGTCTCCGCGGAGGACGACTGGTCAATTCCTTCAAATTCTACGCCGTGTTCAAAGATTCCGAGGACTTCACCGTCCGCTGCGGCTCCGACGAAATCGGTACCATCACCACCCCTCCCCCCGTGGGCGACCGTTTTGCCCTCGCAGGCAGAGTGTGGGAAGTGGAAGAACTGGACATCCCCCGCCACCTCATC
>JAZQUQ010000143.1:0-4127 GCA_045631365.1 Eubacteriales bacterium
TAAAAATCAGCAATATCATATGGGGATATGTTTCAAAAAAACAGTTTCTATCCTTGCATACGATTATGAACAAAGTAACAGGATTCATTCTGTTCCTGTTGCCTTTGACAATACCTTTTTTGGAATTGGATTACAGTGTTATAGCTGTATGCTCGATTGCAACATTTGCTGCAATTCAAGAAGGGTTTTATATTATTACAGACAGCAGACCCAGGTAATCAAATTCCATACAAATAAACTGCCTGCACAGCTCTAACAAAGGGCTTGTGCAGGCAGTTGCTATTTTAATGAGTATTTAACTTGGGAGAAAGCTTAGAGGTTGTAGTACTTCTCGAACTCTGCGGGGTGAGGAATTGCAGCCATCTGCTGGCATTCCGCGCGCTTGGTCTTGATGAAGTTGTTGATCAGCTCGATGGGGAATACGCCGCCTGCGGTCAGGTAGTCGTTGTCCGCTTCCAGCGCGTCAAGGGCTTCGGGAAGGGATGTGGGCAGGTGGTGCAGCTTTGCCTTTTCCTCGTCGCTCAGATGGTACAGGTTTACGTCGTAGGGACCCCAGCCGTTTGCGTGAGGATCGATC
Organism: Eubacteriales bacterium; assembly: GCA_045631365.1. Classification (GTDB taxonomy): domain Bacteria; phylum Bacillota; class Clostridia; order Oscillospirales; family CAG-272; genus UMGS1696. The sequence goes on from JAZQUQ010000143.1 coordinate 578, forward strand.
TTGTTCTTGATACCGTCCAGCCCTGCCATGAGGATTGCCGCATAGCAGAAGTAGGGGTTGCAGGTTGCGTCGGGGTTACGAAGCTCGAAACGGCGCTTTTCGGGGGACTTTGCGTATGCGGGAATACGGATCACGGCGCTGCGATTGGAGGTTGCATATCCAACGGTAACGGGAGCCTCAAAGCCGGGTACCAGACGCTTGAAGGAGTTGGTGCTGGGGTTGGTCAGCGCGCAGAGGGAAGCAATGTGCTTCAAGAGACCGCCCATGAAGTAGTGCGCGGTTTCGCTCAGATGTGCGTAGCCGTTGTCATCGGAGAAGACGGGCTTGCCGTCCTTCAGAAGGAGCATATGAACGTGCATGCCGCTTCCTGCTTCGCCGTAGATGGGCTTGGGCATGAAGGTAGCGGTCTTGCCGTACTTCAGCGCGGTGTTGTGGATGATATACTTGATCATCATGGTGGCGTCCGCCATGTGGTCCACTTCGCCAAGCTGAGGCTCGATCTCGAACTGACCGGAAGCCGCAACCTCGGGGTGGTGATAGTTGATCTCGATGCCCGCATCCTTCATGTGGAGGCACATTTCGGAACGGCATTCGTAGGAGATATCAAAGGGCTTTGCAATGTGATAGTTCTTCTGCTTGGGAACGACCACACCCAGACCTTCGGTTGCGCTGTTCCAGTAGGACTGCTGTGCGTCAACGGTTGCGCTGATTTCGCGGCCGCTTACTTCCCAGCCCACCTGGTCGAACAGATAGAACTCGAATTCGGGGAGGATCAGCATGGTGTCAGCCACGCCGCTTGCCTTCATCTGATCCACAGCCGCACGAACGATGTTGCGGGGATACTGGGGAAGGGGACGGTTTTCGGGGCTGTCGATGATCATGGCATTACCGGTCATGGACAGGGTAGGAATGTCACAGAAAGGGTCAATCACTGCTGTGTCGGGATCGGGAATGAAGACCATGTCGCTCTTTTCCACCACCGCGTAGCCGTAGTTGGAAGCGTCAAAGCCGATACCGCTCTTCATGGTGTCCTCGGAGAAGTTTTCCGCGGGGATGGTCACGTGTCTGTACTGACCGTTGATGTCCACCATCTTGAAGTCCACCATTTTGATGCCTCTTTCCTTAATGAGGGAAAGGATGTCCTGAATGCTCTTTGCCATAGTTTTCTCCATTCTGCCGCAAGGCGGCGATAAATTCGATGAGGTAATTATAACATAAGATTGCCCGTTTTTCAAGAAGAAATGTGTGAAAAATGATCACTCGTCGGGGAAGTTCTTTTCGTAGGTTTCCTTTACGTAGCGGACTTGTTCCTTTGCTGCGGTGTCGCAGGCTTCGTAGGCATTGCGGAGAGCTGTTTTGATGTCGTTTTCCAGATCCACCACATACACGAAGGTGTCGTAGTAGTAGGAGACATCCAGCTTGAAGTTCCACAGATAGGTTTCGCTTTCGCCTTCCACCCAGCCTTGATAGAGGAGGGCGTAATATTCCTTCATATACTCTGCCGCATTGCCGTAAACCTTCTCACAGAAGTAGTCGATGAGGGCATCCACATCCTCGTTGGGGTTCCACAGGAGCTTGGCATAGAGCCAATAGCTGAGTGCGTTCATGGATCGGATATCCTTGAAGGGGCGGTTCAGGAGATAATAGATCGCATCCTGATGCTCCGGACCCACATCGGCAACCGCCTGCGGAATAAAGCGGGTGAATCCGTTTTCGGCGTAGAATTGGATGTCGGACTTCATTTTGTGCCAAATGGGGCGCTCGTACTCTGCCATCGCCATGGAGCAGAAGTAGTATTCGTAAACGCCCAGCTCATTGGGGAATTCGGCCCACTGCTCGATCAGATTTTTGATCTTGCCGTTGTGAGGGTTGGTGGAGGAGGTAATCTCGTCTGCCATGCACTCGTCGATGGGGGGATAGACAACTCCGATATTCTGCTCGATTTCGCAAATGGGAGGAATTTCCGCATCGTGGTAGGCGTAGGTGAGGATTTTTGTGTTGGGATAGTCCTCCGCAATGCTTTGTGCCACCTTATTGAGGAAGGTGAAGATGACGGTGGAACGGTATGCCTTGTCGGTGGGATCCACAAACTGACCGGGGGCGTATTCAAAGGGCTGTTCGCTATAAGGGGGATTGTAGCAATGCTCCTTTTCCAAAAAGCCGTCCTCAACGGCTATGGGGATGGTCTTCAGGTCGGGGTGTTGCCCAAGCAGTTCCCGTACGGCGGCAATGACCGTATCCAGAGTTTTTTCGCTCCAGAAGTTGATATTGTTTGTTGCGTTCGGGGCGGGATTTCCGTTCAGGTCCACGTTCCAGTATTCGGTGCAGTCAGGGTCGTAAATGGGGCTGTTCCGCACCCAGAATTTCAGGGTATGCCCAAGATTGTCGTGTTCGGCGATCCAGATGGTGTCTACCTCCCAAACGCCGTTTTCCTTTTTGATTTTGTTTCCGCCGGAGACGGTGTTCAGCTTGTTTCTGGCATATAGAATCTGGGTTTCTTCAAAGGATTCGGCACCAAAGCTTGTTCCTCGGGATTCAAAGGGGGATTTTTCTCTGTAATTCACCTTTTCCGCAGTGATGGTGGGCATTTCGTCGTAGAACAGCCCGATTTCTTCGTCCGCACGAACCCAAAGAACGCCCATGTTGTCTTCAATGAAGTCATAGACACCGTTTAATGCACCACGGGAGGTGGCTCCAAAGATGTAGACGGCGTCCTCGGTCTGACGGATGGCAAAGCCGTCGCTGCCCCATTTGTTTCCGTTTTCATCCTCAAGGGTGGTGAGCCATGCGACGTCCTCGGGGAACAGCTCCGAAAGGGCGGGGACGGTGTCGGGGGTACCGATGATGATAGGAAGGCTGTCCGCAAGAGGGGCGTTCACCGTAGTAATTTCCGCGCCGCTTACCTTGGTGATATGATAGCTCAACTCTTCGGCAGCATAGTTGAGAAGGGCATCTGCCTGTTCAGTTGTCCCATTCGGGACGACGATATGAGCCTTCGCAACGCCGTTTTCGGTGATGAGAGAGTTGTCATAGGAGGGCTTTGCCGCGGGGATGTCCGTTTCCGTAACACCATCCGTCACGGGGATTCACGTCACGGGGATTTCCGTTTCGGTGATTTCCGTTTCGGAAATATTGGTTTGCGCTTCGGTTTCCTTGGATTCGGTCTTTCCGCAGGATACAACGGAAGAGGCAAGGAGAACCAGCGCGAGAAGAAGGGAGAGGTTCTTTTTCATGAATATAGGCTCCTTTTGTTTTGTTGTATATCATTGTACAACAGTCGGATTCATTTTTCAAGAGAAAAAGTGAAAAAATGTGTGGAAGAAAAAAAACGACACGGATGGGGTTCCGTATCGTTTTTGCTTTGTTTATTCCACTGCCTTTTCCGCTTTGGCACGGACGAGGCTGAAGGAGAAAAATCCTCGCTTGCCCTCGGCCTCTTCCGCCTGTTTTTCGGTTTTATAGCGTTCAAGCAGGGATTGGGCATGGAGTCTCACGTTTTCGTCGGGAGCGCATTCCGCCAGCTTTGCAAGGGAAGGGATTCCCGCTTCTC
>JAZQUQ010000144.1:0-1698 GCA_045631365.1 Eubacteriales bacterium
AACGATGGCGGGCTCACCGGGACGGAGCTTCTTGTAGATCTCCTTCAGAGCCTCATCGCGAACGGAGGTCTTGTTCTCCAGTGCCAGATTGTCGCACTCGTCCTTTTCGAGAGTAGCGGTAAGCTTCGGCTCGTCGCCGAATACGGCACGGATTTCGTCAGCGGACTGGATACCCAGTGCGCGGATCAGCATAGTGATGGGGAGCTTGCGGTTCTTGTCGATGCGTACGTAGAATACGTCGCTGGAATCCGTTTCGTACTCCAACCAGGCGCCGCGATAGGGAATTACCGTGGCGGTGAACATGCGCTTACCGGTCTTGTCGATCTGCTGATCGTAGTAGATGCCGGGGGAACGCACGATCTGGGATACAACGACACGCTCTGCGCCGTTGATGATGAAGGTGCCGCTTTCGGTCATGAGCGGGAAATCGCCCATGAAGATCTCGGACTGCTTGACCTCACCGGTCAGCTTGTTGGAGAGGCGGACTTCCACCTTGAGGGGAGCGGCGTAGTTTACGTCGCGCTCTTTGCACTCCTCAACGGGATACTTGGGCTTGGAATCGAGAGAATAAGACACAAAATCGATGAAGAGGTTTCCGGAATAATCCGTGATGGGGGATACATCCCGCAGCACTTCCATCAAACCTTCCTCGAGGAACCACTGATAGGAGTTCTTCTGAACTTCAATCAGATTGGGCATCTCAAGGATTTCGTCGATTTTGGAAAAGCTCATTCTGACGTTCTTGCCGACTTTCTGGGGCTTTACCATTCCAATATCACTCCGTTCTGTTGATACCCGATTTTTGCCCTCCGCACAGCGGAAAGGGAACAAAAAACAGGCAAATGACATAAATAATATAGAAATAAACAATTCTAATGCAGTTTATTATTTTATCACCATTCCATGTCGAAGTCAACAAAAAAAGTGGAAATCAATAGGGAATTTATCTAATTTACAAAATAAACCATAAATATTTACAAAATATTTAAATGTAAACATTCTGTAAATTTAATCAAAAACGGGCAATTTCCTTTGCTCGGAACGAAAAAACGGGGATATTTGCAATCCCTCTTGCAAATATCCGCCGGTGTGATACAATACTGTGTAGAGAAAGAAAATCAACTATTCCAAGGAGCCACTATGAAGATTGCAGTTGTGACCGGCGCGTCCTCCGGTATGGGACGGGATTTCGTGCGTCAGTTGGACGCGGCGGATACGTATGATGAGATTTGGGTGATCGCCCGTCGGCGGGACCGATTGGAATCCCTTACGGCGGATGTCCGTGCCCCCTTGCGTATTCTGGCGTTGGATCTGACCAAGCAGGAGAGCATTGAAGAATACAAGGCCGCTTTGGCCGAATGCAATCCCACCGTGTCCGTCCTGGTCAACGGAAGCGGATTCGGCCGCTTCGGCGCCTTCCGGGACTACCCCCTGGCGGATTACTATACTATGGTGGATCTGAACGTAAAGGCTCTGGTGGCCGTCACCTACGCCACGCTGCCTTATATGGAAAAGGGAGGAGAGATCTACCAGCTGGGCTCCCTGTCTTCCTTCCAGCCCGTGCCCTATATCAACGTGTACGGCGCGACAAAGGCTTTCGTCCTCTCCTTCTCCCGTGCCCTCAATCAGGAACTCCGTGGCACGGGCATCCGCGTGATGGCGGTGTGACCCGGCTGGGTGCCAACGGAATTCTGCGAC